>JBPCNM010000182.1:0-9097 GCA_051001255.1 Solirubrobacteraceae bacterium | reverse complement strand
GCCCGGCGTTGTCCAGCGCGCTCAGCCACGGCAGCAGCGCGTCTCGCTGCGGCATCAGCGCGGCCGCGCCCGCGTGCACGGACCCGGCGTCGGGCGCCTCCAGGCCGCAGACCAGCTCGAGCAGCGTCGACTTGCCGCATCCGCTGGGCCCGGCGAGCGCGACGATCTCGCCCGGCGCGACGCGCAGCGAAACGCCGCACAGCGCCTGCACCGCGCCGTAGGACTTGTCGACGGCGGCGAGCTCGACGCCCGCCTGCTCAACCTCGCGAGGCCCCGCCGCGGGGACCTCGGCCTCGCTCTGCATCGCTCCCTCCGCGGGCATTACCCCACAGGTTCGAAGGGTCAGCGCCGGGATCGGCGAGGCGCTATCTCAGCCTGCTTCCGCAAGCCCCCCTGGTTCTTGGCTCGAATCAGCGTATCGCGCCGCCGATGGTGGGGCGTGCCGGCGCCGAGTCATTGATCGGACATCCGTCCGCAGCGGTGGTATTGGTGCGAAGGCGCCGTTCGGTCGGCGTACGGAAATGCAGGTGGTGTCCAAGGAGGGACATCCATGAGTAGGAGACGGCGCGCGGCGAATGCCGCGCACGATGTTGGGACCGAACGAGGCAGCAGCGCCCGTGGGGCGCTGCAGCAGCGCCCGTGGGGCGCGACCGGCGGTGCCGGCGCTCACCGCGTTGATGATGGTGACCGGCGTCCTGGGCGCCGTAGTGGCGCAGGGCACGCAAGTGCCCACGACGGCTGAGGCGGCAACCGCCCCGGTCGGTCAGGGGTTCACGCTGAACTCCTCTGATCTGAGCTTCATCCTCAAGCAGATCAAGATCGCCGAGGCGCACGCCACGAAGGAGGGCGCCGACGGTGCTCCCGTGCCCGGGCCGGCGCTGTTCGGCAACGGGTCCGACCAGATCGCCAGCCCGCTGCTTCCGTACGGCCTGCGGACCGTCGACGGCTCGCTGAACAACGGCATGCCCGGTCAGGCGCAGTTCGGCGCCGCGCAGCGAACGTTCCCGCGCATGACCGATGCATGGTTCCGGCCGGCCGAGATGGCCGCGCCGTTCGGCCCGCCGAACCAGGCGACGTCCTACGCCCAGAAGAAGGGCAACGTCGTCGACTCCCAGCCGCGCGTGATCAGCAACCTGATCGTCGACCAGACGGCGACCAATCCGGCTGCCGTCTCGGCCGCGGGCCGGCCGCATCGCCACTTCGATCCCCAGCCCAGCGCGATCCCCTGCGAGTCGACCTCCCCGAACGTGCCCGCGGGCTGCACGCCGCCCGGCGAGACCCTCTTTATTCCGGACGTGACGACGGACGTCGGCCTTTCGCCGCCCTATAACTCGTGGTTCACGCTGTTCGGCCAGTTCTTCGACCATGGCCTGGACTCCACCGCCAAGAGCGGCGGCACGGTGTTCGTCCCGCTCAAGGGCGACGATCCGCTCATCGCGGGCGACGACCGCGAGCTCGGCACCGCCGACGACCTCCCGCCGGCGCAGCGCTTCATGGTGATGACTCGGTCCAGGAACCAGCCCGGCCCTGACGGCATCCTCGGGGACCGCCCCTCGACGCCGGAGGACGAGAGCGCCGACGACGTCCAGAACGCGACCAACACGGACACGCCGTGGGTCGATCAGAGCCAGACCTACACCTCGCATTCGTCCCACCAGGTGTTCCTGCGGGAGTACGCGAACAACGCCGACGGCAAGCCGATGGCGACCGGCAAGATGATCGAGGGCGCCCCGGGTGGCATGGCCACGTGGGCGGGCGTCAAGCAGCAGGCGGCCGAGCTCCTCGGCGTCGAGCTGGTCGACGCCGACGTGCTGAACATCCCGATGGTCGCAGCCGACGAGTACGGCCGCTTCCTGCGCGGGCCGGATCGCGGGCTGCCGCAGATCGTGACCGCGGGCGGGCTCGTCGAGGGCGACACCGCCGACCCGGTGGCCGTGCCCGAGGACGCGAAGCGCATCGACGTCGCGTTCCTGGACGACATCGCGCACAACGCGGTGCCGAAGCCGGCTCAGCCGGCGCGGGGGCCGACGCCGGCGAAGCCCGCGCTCACCCCCGACGAGGACACGGCCATCACGGGCGCGGACGGCCGGCAGGATGCCGGCACGTACGACGACGAGATGCTCGACACCCATTTCATCGCCGGCGACGGCCGGGTGAACGAGAACATCGGCCTCACCGCCATCCACCAGGTCTTCCACTCGGAGCACAACCGCCTCACCGGGCAGATCAAGGACGTGCTCACCGCCGACACTTCGGCGAAGGGCGTGGCGGCACTGGCGGAGTGGAAGTCCACGCAGGGCTCGGACGGCTGGAACGGCGAGCGCCTGTTCCAGGCGGCCCGCTTCGTCACCGAGATGGAGTACCAGCACCTGGTGTTCGAGGAGTTCGCTCGCAAGGTGCAGCCGCTCATCAACCCGTTCAACCCGTTCACCCAGTCCGACACGGGCATCGACCCGGCCATCAAGGCCGAGTTCGCCCATGCCGTGTACCGCTTCGGCCACTCCATGCTGACCGAGACGGTGGCGCGCACGAACGCGGACGGCACCAAGAACGACATCCCGCTCCTGGACGCGTTCCTCAACCCGCCGTCGTACTACCAGGGCTCGGGCGGAACCACGCTCACCCCGGAGCAGGCAGCCGGCAGCATCGCCATGGGCATGACCGACCAGGTGGGCAACGAGCTCGACGAGTTCGTGACCGAGGCGCTGCGCAACAACCTGCTCGGCCTGCCGCTGGACCTCGCGACGCTCAACCTGGCGCGAGCCCGCGAGGCGGGCGTCCCGTCGCTGAACAACCTCCGCAAGGACCTGTACCGCAAGACGGGCGAGAGCTCGCTGAAGCCGTACTCCAACTGGGTCGACTTCGGCCTCAGCCTCAAGCACGGGGACTCCGTCGTGAACTTCATGGCGGCGTACGGGCAGCACCCGAGCATCAAGGACGCCACGACGCTCGTCGCCAAGCGCAAGGCGGCGCAGGTCATCTATGAGGACAACCTCGTCCTCAACCCGGACACGCCCGCCGACGCGTCGGACTTCGTGAACAGCGACGGTGCCTGGGCGAGCGACGCGGCCGGCATGTCCAAGACCGGCCTGGACGACGTCGACCTGTGGGTCGGCGGCCTTGCGGAGTCGCAGAACCTGTTCGGCGGCCTGCTCGGCTCGACGTTCAACTACGTGTTCGAGCGTCAGATGACGGATCTGCAGGACGGTGACCGGCTCTACTACCTGTCGCGGACCTCGGGGCTCAACCTGCGGACGCAGCTCGAGGGCAACTCGTTCGCCGAGCTGATCATGCGCAACACCGACGCCGCGGCCCTCAAGGCCGAGGTGTTCGGGACCGCCGACTGCGAGTTCGAGCTCAAGAACCTGGCCGGCACCGGCAACCTCGTCCTCGACGACCCCGCGTCGGAGTGCGACGAGTCCAAGGTGCTCATCCGGATGCGTGACGGCACGATCCGCTACCGCCAGAACAACCTGGTGGATCCGCCCGGAATCAACGCCCAGAACACGTTCAACGGCACCTCGGATGCGAACCGCATCTGGGGCGGCGTCGACAACGACACGTTCTGGGGCAACGACGGCGACGATGTCATCGAAGGAAGCGACGGCGGCGACACCGCCCTCGGCGGCAACGGCGACGACATCATCACCGACTCCGCCGGAGACGACGTCCACAAGGGCGGCGACGGCGACGATGCCATCGATGCCGGTCCCGGCCTCGACATCATCATGAGCGGCAACGGAAAGGACTTCACCAACGGCGGTCTCAACGAGAACGAGACGTTCGCCGGCGAGGGCGACGACTTCGCCCTCGCGGGCGACGGCCCCGACACCGTGTTCGGCGGCGGCGGCGACGACTGGGAGGAGGGCGGCAACGCCAACGACCTGCTCCAGGGCGACAGCGGCGCGCCGTTCTTCGACGACGTCAACGTCGCCGGGCACGACGTGCTGATCGGCGGCAGCGGCGAGGACGACTACGACGCCGAGGGCGGCGACGACATCATGGTCGCCGGTCCCGGCATCGAGCGCAACCACGGCACGTTCGGGTTCGACTGGGCGACCCAGGTCGGTGACGAGCATCCGGCCGATTCCGACCTGACGATCTCGATCGCCGCGGGACCGGCCGCGCTCGCCGACCGGTTCCTCCTGACCGAGGCACTGTCGGGCTGGGACAAGGACGACGTGCTGCGCGGTGACGACATCGTGCCCTCCGAGCCCGACACGGAGCTCTTCGGGCCGGCCGGCGCCAACGCGCTCGACGCCGACGGCATCAAGCGCATCGACGGGCTCGCGGCCCTGCTTCCCGCAGGGGCGACCGGGTTCGACGCCGGCAACATCCTCATCGGCGGCGCCGGAAGCGACACGATCGAGGGCCGGGGCGCCGACGACATCATCGACGGCGACGCCTGGCTCAACGTGCGGCTGAGCGTCCGGACCGATCCGGCCGATCCGGCCACGGAGACCCGCACCGTGAGCAGCATGAAGGACCTGCAGGCCGACGTGTTCGCCGGGCGGCTCGATCCCGGAAACATCGTGATCGTGCGTGAGATCAAGACGGCCCCGTCGGGGTCGGGCGTCGACACGGCGGTCTTCTCGGGCCCGTTCGCCGAGTACGACCTGTCGGAGCTCAGCACGACGGGCATGACCGTCGCGCACGTCACCAACCAGGTCGACGGCACCGACACGCTCAGGAACATCGAGCGGCTGGTGTTCGCCGACCGGACGATCGTGATCCGGCCGGTCGCCGCCCTCGCCCCGAACCAGACGTTCGCGGGGCGGTCCATCGGCACCACCAGCGCGGCGCAGATCGTCACGCTGTCCAACACGGGCAACGCTCGCATGGCCCTCGCCGGCGTCGAACTGGCGGGCGCCGACCCGGGCGACTACGCCATCTCCAGCAGCACCTGCGGCGCCTCGCTGGCCGCGGGCGCGAACTGCGTCATCCGCATCACGTTCAATCCCACCGCGGTGGGAACGCGAGCCGCGATCCTGCGGGCGACGAACAACTCCGGCAACATCGCCGGGAGCACGCAGGAGGTCACGCTCACCGGTGTCGGCACGCCGGCGGTGCCGGTGAACAGCCCCGCGACGGGCAAGCCCGTCCTGAGCGACACGACGCCACAGGCCGGCCAGCGGCTGACGGTCACCACGTCGGCGATCGCCGACGCGAACGGGCTCGGCACGTTCCGCTACCAGTGGCAGCGGACCGGCCAGCTCGGCACTCCGCCGTGGACCAACATCAGTGGGGCCACGGGCTCCGCGTATGACATCCCGGGCGGCTTTGCCGGCTTCGGGGCGGTCGGGCGGCGCTACCGGGTCGTGGTGTCGTTCAACGACGGCGCCGGGAACCCGGAGTCGGTCACGTCGAACGACTCGGCCCCCACGACGCTGTTCCCGAACCTGGTGGGAGCAGCGCCCTCGGGCCCGGTGAGCCCGGCGTCGGGCCCGGCGCAGGGCTCGGCTCCGGCCGGCCCGAGCCCGGCCCGGCTGCGTGCCGGCAACGTCTCCGTCTCGGCGAACCGGGTCTTCCCGATCGTCGTGACGGCCGACATCCCCGCGGGTGCGGAGGTGATCACGATCGCGGTCTTCCGCCTCGGGAACGGGACCGCCGGCGGGCAGAACGCTCGCCGGGCCCACCGTCGCACGCACGTGGCCACGATGGTCCGGACCACCGCGGGGGGCAACCGCAACACGTTCCGCCTGACCGGGAAGAAGCTGCGGAACATGAAGCCCGGGCGCTACCTCGTCAAGGTGCGTGTGGGTAAGTCCCGGACGGACACCGGGCCCGCGACGACCCGCACGATCAGGGTCAAGAAGGCGGCGTAGGCGCCAGCCGCGGCGGTGTTCGGCCGCCGCGGGCAAGTAGGACGAAAAGGAGCGGCCGCCCTCGGGCGGCCGCTGCTGCGTAGACGGCGGCGAGGTGATCTACGCGCTGCTCGACCGCGAGTGGGCCATGGAGCCCTCGAAGCGCAGGGCGTAGACGCGGTAGGTCTGCTCGCGCAACACGCGGGCCTGACCGTCGAGCACCTCGTCGGGCGACAGCGGCACGTTGAAGTGCACGACCTCGTCGGCGGCGAGCGGGCGGCCGGTCTTCACCGACATCCCGCCAGGTCCCAGGTCAACCGTCCGCGCCTCGATCGCCGAGCCGCTGCGGCGCCTCAGCGTGCACGCGACCGACAGCTCGATCCGGGGGCTCGCGCGCCGCTCGGGCATGCGGCGATCATGGCGCGACCCGCGCTCGCCCGCAAGAGGATCAGGCGTGCTGTGGGCGCGTGAGCGCGCGGACGAAGTCCTCGAGCTGGCGCGTCGTCCAGCACTCGTGCAGCTCGCAGAACGGCGCGTAGGCGCGCACGACCGAGTCGCCGTAGTTCCAGTAGAGCTGCGGCTCGGGGTTGAGCCAGAACGTGCGCCCCGCCCGCGCGGCCACACGGGCGAACACGTCGGCGCGCGGGTCGCGGCCGTTGGTGCGCGCGTCGCCGAGCACGATCACCGTCGCGCGTGGATGCAGGTCGTCCTCGACCAGGCCGAGGAACTCGCGCCACACGCGCCCGTAGTCCGTGTAGCCCGACACGTCGGCGACGCCGGCGTCGCGCCCGATCGCCTCCGAGACCGCCTTGAAGCTGCGCTCGCGCGCGAAGACGTCGGTGACCTCGGAGATCCGCTCGACGAACACGAACGAGCGCATCTTGCGGAACGAGTCGTGGAGCGCGTGGAGCACGGACAGGAAGAACACCGACGCGCTGGTGACGCTCGTGGAGACGTCGCACAGCACGTAGAGCTCCGGGCGGCGCGGGCGCTTCGGCCGGTACTTGAGCACGACCGGCACGCCGCCGGTCTGCAGCGACGCGCGCATCGTGCGGCGCACGTCGACGTGCGCATGGTGGCGGTGCCCGCGCGATTCCCGGCCCTGGGTGGCCAGCCGGCGCTTGAGTTGCATGACGACGCGGTGGACGGCGGCGAGGTCCTGCAGCGGCCCGGACGGCAGCGCGCGGTCGAGCTCGTTGAGCGGGCGCGCCGGCGGCAGCTCCCGGGTGCGCTCGATCTGCGCGCGCTCGAGCTCGCGCCGCAGCTGGCGCTCGAAGCGGCGGATCTGGTCGCGCGTGAGCGGCTCGGCGCGGTCCTCGCGCGGCTGGGCGTCCGTGCGCAGGTCGAGCGCGCGGCGGATCCGCTGGACGTCGACGCCGAGCACGCCGGAACCCTCGCCGCGGCGGCCGAAGGCGGCGATCGCGAGCCGCGCGAGGTCGCGCATCGCGCTCTCGTCGCCGTCGCGGATCGCCTGGGTCGCCTGCTCGCGCAGGTCGTCGACGTCGATCTGCTCGTCGCCGACCGCCTCGCCGGCTTCGCGTCGGCGGTCTGCGTCGCCGTGCTCGCGCACCCCGCGCGCCACCGCCTGCTCCTCCACCGCGCGGAAGAAGAAGCGCTCGAACACGAGCTCGAACACGCGCCGGTCGTCCGGCGACTTGGCCAGCGTCGCGGCCAGCGCCTCCCGGAACGGCCCGCGGTCGGTCCACGGCACCTCGTCGAGCGCCGCGAACGCGTCGAGCAGCTCCGAGGTCCCGACCGCGAGCCCCTCGGCCCGCAGGGCGTCCGCGAAGTCGACGATCCGGGCCGGCAGGCTCACGCCGGGCGCGGCGACAGCCCGAGCCGGACGCCGACGCGCTCGGCGACGACGTCGAGGTCGGTGCGGTGCTTGACGATGATCGACATCGTCTGGCGGAACACGTCCTCGGTGATCTCGTCGGCGCCGAGCAGGAGCAGCGCGCGCGCCCAGTCGATCGACTCGGCGATCGACGGCGGCTTCTTGAGGTCGAGCTCGCGCACCAGCGCGATCACCTCGACGAGCTTGGCCGCCACCGACTCGGGCAGCTCCGGCGTGTGCAGGCGGACGATCTCGAGCTCGTGCTCGGCGCTGGGGTAGTCGAGCCAGAGGTAGAGGCAGCGGCGCTTGAGCGCCTCGGTCAGCTCGCGCGAGTTGTTCGAGGTGAGCAGCACCACCGGATGCGTGCGCGCCTCGATCCGGCCCAGCTCGGGGATCGAGATCTGGAAGTCCGACAACAGCTCGAGCAGCATCGCCTCGAACTCCTGGTCGGTCTTGTCGATCTCGTCGATCAGCAGTACGACCGGATCCTCGGAGGCGATCGCGATCATCAGCGGCCGGGCGAGCAGGAACTCCTCGCCGAAGATGTCGTCCTGGACCGCGTCCCAGCCGGGGCCACCGCCTCCCGTCTGCCTCGCCTGCGGCTCCCTGCCTCGGCCAGAGGCCTCGTCACCGGCTGACGCCTCGCCGGTTTCGCCTCGCCGGTCGTCACCGCTGTCGCTCGCCCCGGCCTGGATCCGCAGCAGCTGCTTGCGGTAGTTCCACTCGTACAGCGCCTTGGCCTCGTCGAGGCCTTCGTAGCACTGCAGCCGCACCAGCGTGCGGCCGAGGTAGCTCGCGAGCGCCTTGGCCAGCTCGGTCTTCCCGACCCCCGCCGGGCCCTCGACCAGCACGGGCTTGCCGAGGCGAGCGGCCAGGAACGCGACCAGCGCGGTCGACTCGCCGGGCAGGTAGCCGACCGAGCGCAGGCCGGCGTCGACGTCGTCGATCGAGGTGGGAGCCGCAGCCATGGGTCGATCGTAACGTCGCCGAAGGCGAGCGCGAGGGACGAGCGTCTCGCCTGGCAGGCGAGACCGCATACTTGCGTCGTGGTCGCGTTCGCCTTCTCGCCCTCGCCGGTGCCGTTCGTCGCGCTGATGGCGCTCGGCTTCCTGGTCGGCGTGGCCGGCCACGTCTACCGCTCCAACGCGGTGATCGCGACCGGCATCGGCCTCGTCTTCATCGCCACGCTGCTGCTGCCGCTGGCGCTCTACGCGACGGACTGAGCCTGAATCCACCGATTCTCGCGGCGCCTCGCCGCCGTGGCCGTTCGCCAGACCGATCCGCCGCAAACCAGGTGGGTCACCACATGGATGTGCGGCGGATCGTCCCTGACTCGGCCCACGACGCCGAGTCATCCACGATGATCGGTGGATTCAGGCTGAGCCGGCGGCAGGTAGAAGCTCCGGTCAGGCGGCGACGGTCGCAGCGCGAAGCCGAGCGAGCGGTAGAAGAAGACCGT
>JBPCNM010000181.1:0-3013 GCA_051001255.1 Solirubrobacteraceae bacterium | reverse complement strand
GCCCGCGCCGCCCGCCCCCACGACACCGCCGCCGGCCGAGCACTGACTCCCAGTACTCGGCCGCGGAGCGTTACCCTCGCGGCATCGACCGCTACCCCGAGACGCTCGACCACGAGGAGCTCCTCGTGCGCCGGGGCCGGCGCTCCGGCCTCTACACCGTGATCGCGGTGCACTCCACCGCCCGCGGCCCTTCGCTCGGCGGCTGCCGGATCTGGGGCTACGGCGATTCGCGCGCGGCGGTGCGCGACGCGCTGCGGCTCGCGCGCGCGATGACCTCGAAGTCCGCGGTGGCCGGGCTCCCGCTCGGTGGCGGCAAGGGCGTGATCATGCTGCCCGCCGAAGCACCCACGCTCGCCCCCGCGCGCCGGCGCGACACGCTGCTCGACTTCGGCGACAGCGTCGCGCAGCTCGGCGGCCGCTACGTCACCGCCAAGGACGTCGGGACCTCCGACGGCGACATGACCGTGATCGCCGAGCAGACCGAGCATGTCGCGGGGCTCGCGCCGGAGCGCGGCGGCTCGGGCGACCCGAGCCCGTGGACCGCGCTCGGCGTCGAGACGGCGATCCGCGTCGCGTGCGAGCGCCTGTGGGGCACCGGCGACCTGGCGGGCCGCCGCATCGCCGTGATCGGCCTCGGCCACGTCGGCGGCACGCTGGCACGCGGACTCGCGGCCGGCGGCGCCGCGCTGGTCCTCGCCGACCTCGCCCCAGCCAAGCGCTCGCTGGCCGCGGAGCTGGGCGCGGCGTGGGCGGAGCCGGGCGACGCGCTGCGCGCGCAGGTCGACGTCGTCGCCCCGTGCGCGCTGGGCGGCGTGCTCGACCACGAGTCGGTGCCGGCGCTGCGCTGCCGTGCCGTGGTGGGCGCCGCCAACAACCAGCTGGCCTCCGACGACCTCGCGGCCGAGCTGCACGCGCGCGGGGTCCTGTGGGCGCCCGACTTCGTCGCCAACGCCGGCGGCATCATCAACATCGCCGTCGAGCTCGAGCCCGGTGGCTACGCCCCCGAGCGCGCGCAAGCGCGCGTGCTGGCCATCGGTGACACGCTGCGCACCGTGTTCGACATGGCCGAGGCCGCCGGCACGACGCCGCTCGCCGCCGCCCAGGAACTGGCGCGCCACCGGCTCGCCGACGCCGCGGCCGCTTAGGGCCTATCTCGCTTGGCCCGCGGCCGGACCACGCTCCAAACGAGATAGACCCTTAGCGCGCGGGGAGCCGGCCCTCCTCTCGCAGCTTCTCGAGGTGCGCCTGCAGCGTCCAGGCCGCGGGCAGCCGCAGCCCGTCGGGCACGCCGTCCCACGCCGCCGCGAGCAGTTCGTCCTCGGTGCGCGCGCCGGCGTCGAGCGCCGCGAGGATGCGGCGCTCGCGCTCCAGCCGGTGCGCCACGTACTCGTCGAGCCTCGCCGCCGGGTCGGTGATCTCGGGCCCGTGGCCGGGGTGGATGCGCTCGAGCCCCAGCGCCCGCAGGCGCCGCAGGCCGTCGAGGTAGGCGCCGAGCGACCCGCCGCCGGGCGCGATGAAGACGCTGCCCTCGCCGAGCACCGCGTCACCGGTGAACGCGGCGCCCCCGGCCACGAGGACGAGGTGGTCTGGGGCGTGGCCGGGCACGTGCAGCGCCGTGAACGGTCCGAAGCCGTCGCCGTCGCGCAGGACGACATCGGCCGGGGCGCGCATCGCGCCGACCGGCGGGCCGCCCAGCCGACGGCGCAGCGCGACCAGGCCCTCCGCGTGGTCGGGATGATCGTGCGTGAGCGCGATCCCGCCGGCACCGCCGCGACCGGCGACCGCCGCGGCCACAGCGTCCAGGTGCTCCTCGAGCGCCGGTCCGGGATCGACGACCCAGGCGGGATCGCGCCCCACCACCCAGGTGTTCGTCCCGCCCAGCGTGTAGGGCGAGGGGTTGGCCGCCCGGACGAGCGCCACCTCCATCGCCGTCAGCGCGCGACGATCCGGTACACCGGCCCGTCGAGCGAGACGGCGTACACGTGGCCCTGTGCGTCCTCGCCGAACGAGGACAGGCTCTCGACCTTCAGCGACGTGCGGCGCACGCCCCGTGCACGGCCCCGCGACAGCCGCGCCGACTCGACGCGCCCCTTGCAGAAGTCGCCGAACACGTAGCGGCCGCGCAGACCGGGCAGCCCCCGGTCGCGGACGACGACGCCGCCGGTGATCGAGCAGTTGCCGGCCGAGTGCGTGCGCACGATCACCGGCTCGACGTGGCCGGGCGCCGACTCGCCGGGCGTGTAGCGCTCCCGCCCCTCGAACGGGCGCCAGCCGAAGTTCGCCCCCCGGCCCTTGCCCTTGCGGACGAAGTCGATCTCCTCGTACTCGTTCTGGCCGACGTCGCCGATCGCGAGGTCGCCCGTCGTGCGGTCGAACGAGAAGCGCCACGGGTTGCGCAAGCCGTAGGCGTAGATCTCGCCGCGTGCGCCGGAGCGGCCGGTGAACGGATTTCCCCGCGGCACCTGGTACGCGCGCCCGCCACCCGCGCGCGGATCGATGCGCAGGATCTTGCCGAGCAGCGAGCCGAGGTCCTGACCGTTGCCGCGCCGGCCGTGCCGGTCGCCCCCGCCGCCGCCGTCGCCGGTCCCGACGTAGAGCAGCCGGTCGGGCCCGAACAGCAGCAGGCCGCCGTTGTGGTTGGACTCCGAGTCGGGCATCTGCAGCACCAGCCGCGCGGAGCCACGGTCGGCGCGGTCGGCGTCGCGCCGGGTGTACTCGACGATGCGCTGGTCGCTCGCCTGGTCGGTGTAGTAGACGTAGAACCGGCCGCTGTCGGCGTAGTCGGGCGCGAACGCGATCGACAGCAGGCCCTGCTCGCCACCGGAGGTCACCTGTCCGCGGATGTCGAGGAACGGGGTGTCGAGCTTGCGCCCGTCGCGGACGAGCATGACCCGACCGCCCTGCTCGACGACGAACTGTCGCCGGCGGTCGCCGGGCGGGGAGGTGACGTACACGGGGGCGGTGAAGTCCCCGAGCTTTCTGAGCCGGACGCCGCGCGCGGCCGCCGCGGCCC
>JBPCNM010000180.1:0-6586 GCA_051001255.1 Solirubrobacteraceae bacterium | reverse complement strand
ACGCCTACAAGCAGTTCGTGCTCACCGTGGCTGAAGCGGCCGCCAACGCGAACCGCGAGGGGGGCTTCCTCGGGATCGGCGGCAAGCCGGTCAGCGCCAACGAGCAGGCGGCGCTCGATGAGATCCGCTCCACCAAGCGACCTGAGCCGACCGCCGGTTCCGAATCCGGACCACGGGCGCGAGGGCGCACGCCCAGTTTGCCGGCTAGATCGGGCCGACGAGGTCGACGAACGCCCCACCGTCGGCGAGCACCTTGAAGCCCCTCGGGCCCATCGCGAGCGGCCGACACGCCGCTGACCTACCCACCGCGCCGCCGCCATCCGGCTCCACGGGCACGGCCGCACGCTCGCTCGTCGCGCATTGCAGGAAGCGCGCACACGCCGGACGATCCGGCGGCGCGGAGGCGTTGCGGGTTGATGTTGCTATTCGAGGTCAACCCGCAACACAGTTCCTCCGAGGTCCGTCCGCGGGGCGCCCCAACCGGCTGCACGAGCCCATCCGATACCTTCGCTCGGGTGACGGCTGGCGGTCCGAGCGGCTCGCTCCCTGAGACCACGACCTACTTCAGACCGGGCGGTCTGGAGGGCGTCGAGGCGCTGCACGCGAGCTTCGTCACGCACGCCTACCGCCCCCATTCGCACCCCACATGGACGGTCGCGATGATGGAGCGGGGCGCGGCAAGCTTCGCGCTTGACGACACCGATCAGCGTGCGGACGACGGCGAGCTGTTCGTGCTCGAGCCCGAGTCGGTGCACACGGGCGTCGCCGCGGTTCCCGGCGGCTGGGCCTACAAGGTGCTCTACCTCGACCCGGCGCTGATTCCGGCCTGGGCGGAAGCGGGGACCGCACCGCGCGCCGCGCGCTGGGTCGTGTTCCGCGACGGCGAGCTGCGGCGCTCGCTGGCCATCGCCCACCGCGCGCTGGCGCTGGAGCCGCCGGGCCTCGGGGTCGACATGGCAGTGCTCGCCGCGGTCGACGCGCTGCGTCCGCATCTCCGGCCTGGGCCCGGCGTGCGGCGGGCGCGGTCCGAGCACGCGGCCGTCCGGCGCGCGCGGCGCCATCTGGAGGAGCGCTGGGCGGAGCCGGTGACGCTGGGCGAGCTGGCGGCGGCGGCCCGTCTGAGCCGCTTCGAGCTCGCCCGGACGTTCCGCGCGCAGGTCGGCCTGGCGCCGCACGCGTTCCAGCTCGACCTGCGGATCGCGCACGCCCGGCGGCGGCTGGCGGCCGGCGAGTCGCCGGCCGGCGTGGCCGCCGGGTGCGGGTTCTGCGACCAGGCGCACCTCACGCGGGTGTTCAAGCGCGCGGTCGGGGTGCCGCCCGCGCGCTTCGCAAGATCGTCCAAGACGCCCGCGCGCGGCTAGGCGATCCTCTGCCGCATGGCGGTGACCGACTTCGACACGAAGGTGGCGGTGATCGTGCGCGACGACCTCGCCGCGTGGCAGCGCCTCAACGTCTGCGCGTTCCTGATGAGCGGCGTCGTCGCGGGGGCGGGCGAGCCCGTCGTCGGGCCCGACTACGAGGACGCCTCCGGCCGTCGCTATCTGCCGATGCTCGTCCAGCCGGTGCTCGTCTTCGAGGCGGGCGCCGCGAAGCTGCGCACGGTCTACGAGCGCGCGGTGACACGCGAGCTGCGCTTCGCGATCTACACGGCGGAGCTGTTTGCGACCGGGAAGGACGAGGACAATCGCGCTGCGGTGAAGGCGGTCGGCGGCGACGCCCTCGACCTCGTCGGGCTTGCCGTGCGGGCGCCGCACAAGGCCGTCGACGGGGTCGTCCGCGGGCTCACGCGCCACCGGTAGGCGCTCACGGGTACGCTTGGGTGCATGGAGCCAGAGGTGCTCGGCGCCGGCGATGTCCTGTGCGCGCGGATGACCCAGTCCGCGCGCCGCCTCGCGTAGCCACGATCTCCGCGTGAGCGGGGCGGTCCAGTTCGCCGCCGCTTCGCGGTTAGCCACGGTGCTTGCGCGAGCGGCGCGGTCCAGTCCGCCGCCAGCTCAGGAGCCTCCATGTCGCATCGTCGCCGGGCCCACGTCCGGATCGCCACCTCGCTGTTCGCCGGTCTCGGGTTCCAGCTCGGCCTCTGGGCCGTGCTCGTCCCCGAGCTGGTCGCGTCGCGCGGCCTCGGGCCCGGCACGCTCGGCGTCGCGCTCGGCGTCCTCGCCGCCGCGTCGATCCTCTCGCTCAGTGTCGCCGGCGCCGTCGCCGACCGGCTCGGCCGCCGCCCGCTCGCCTGCGCGGGATCGGCCGGGATCGGCCTCGCGCTGCTCGGGCTCGCGGCGCTCGAGGCCCGCTGGGCGCTGTTGCCGACCGTCGCGCTCTACGGCCTCGCCAACGGCCTGCTCGACCTCGGCGCGAACACGATCGGCGCCGACGTCGAGCGCGAGCACCGCATCCGCGTGATGATCCGCCTGCACGCCGGTTTCAGCGCCGCGGCCGCACTGGCCGCGCTGGCGGCGGCCACCGGGTGCTCTACGCCGCCGCCGCCGGCGCACTGCTCGCGCTGGCGGCGGTGACGACGCGCGCGCCGCTTCCGCCGCACGCGGCGGGCGAGGATGAGGCCGGCGCCGTGGCGGGCGGTGATGGAGCCGGCGCCGTGGCCGGTGATGACGAGCCGAGCGCCGTGGCGGGCGGTCACGAGGCGGGCGGCCGCGCCGCCGCTCCCGGCCCGCTGCTGCGGGCACCGGGCGTGCTCGTCGCGCTCGCGCTCGTCACGCTCTGCTTCCTGGGCGACGGCGCGCTCCAGGGCTATGCCGCGCTGTATCTGCGCGAGCTGCTCGGCGCCGGCGCGCTGTTGACCGGCGCCGGGCTCGCCGCGTTCCACGCCGCGTCGCTCGCCGGTCGCCTGCTGTCCGCCCGCGCTCTGCACCGGCTCGGGGAGCGGGACCTGATCACGCTCGCCGGCGCGGGCGCGGCCGTGGGGATGGCGATCGTCGTGCTCGCCCGGTCCGCGCCGCTCGCCGCCGCCGGGCTGCTGCTCGTCGGCGCCAGCCTCGCGCCGGTCGTGCCGACCGCACTCTCCGTCGCCGGCCGCTCGAGTCCGACCCGCGCCGGCGCGGCCGTCTCGCTGGTCACCACCGTCGGCTACGGCGCCTTCGTGATCGGCCCGCCGCTGGTCGGTGCGCTCGCGGATGCGACCTCGCTGCGCACGGCGCTGGCTCCGGCCGTCGCCACGACCGCCCTGCTCGCCCTCGTCGCGCGGCGGCTGTGAGTGCGCTACGGTCGCTCGCGTGTCCGGACGCGCGTTCCCGGTGGTCTATGCGCACGACGTCGGGCTCTCGGTCCGCTTCTATGAGACGCTCGGCTTCGAGGAGCAGTTCCGGATGCCGCAGGACTCCGAGCCCGGCTACGTCGGGATGCGCCGCGACGACGCCGAGCTCGCGATCGTCACGGTCGAGTCGCCGCGCCAGCTGATCGGCCTGGAGGTCGGCTCCGGCCCGCGCTTCGAGATGTTCGTCTACGTGCACGACCTCGACCAGGAGATGGGCGAGCTGCGCGGCGCCGGCGTCACCGTGCTGCGCGAGCCCGAGCAGATGCCGTGGGGAGAGCGGGTCGCGTACGTCGCCGACCCCGACGGCAATCCCGTGGCGCTGGCGGATGCCGGGCTGGTCTGACGTCGTCGCCGCCGGGCGCGGGCTGCCCGAGGTCGAGGAGGGCACGTGGTTTCGCACGCTGTGCCTGCGGGTGCGCAAGAAGTCGTTCTGCCGCGTGAAGGAGGACGGCGAGACGCTCGTCGTGCGCGTCGTGGACCTCGAGGACGAGGAGGCGCTGCTGCGTGCGGAGCCCGCGTCTTCTTCACCACGCCGCACTACGACGGCTACGCCTACGTCCCCGTGCGCCTCGCTGCCGTCGACGCGGCCCAGCTGGCCGAGCTGATCGAAGACGCTTGGCGGCTGTCGCCCCCAAGCGCCTCGTCGCCGCCCACGACGCGGCCGGCTGAGATCACCGCACCGCATTCGTCGAACTCTCGGCCGGGTCGACGTCCCGGCCCGCGACCGCTTCAAGCTCGTTGTCTCGTAGCCGTCCGCTCTTCAATGGCCGTTAGGCCCGCCGCGGATTCCCGGCGGCCTGCCGGGTGTCGCATTCGTCTGCTGGTCCGTCAGCGCACTACGCCGCACGCCACGCGCGATCCCGAATCCCCCGTAGCGAGCGTCTCCTGATCCGGCGTGCCGTAGCGCGGCGGGACGTTCGCGAAATTGTCGGGCCCGGAATGGACCATCACCGCACTGCCGTCCGCGTCGCGCAGGTCAGCGAGCGAGAAGCGGTCTGTGGTCGTGGCCAGTCTGGCCTTGCCGTCGTCGTTGACGAGCACGCTCGGCAGGTCGCCCGCATGCGCGGCGTGGGGCGCGCCGGCCGGGTTGAAGTGTCCACCGGCGGTCATGAACCCTGGCGCGTCGCAACGGCCGGTCGTGTGGATGTGGAACCCGTGGAAGCCGGCAGGCAAGTCGCGCAGGCGGGCGTGGACCTGGACGACACCGTCGCGGCGGCGCTCGTGCATCCAGACGCGCCCGACCTTCTCCCCGGCGGCGTTCATCAGCGTCGCGGACGCGAGGCGGCCGCGGTTGCCGTTGTCGCCGTGATCGCCGCGGTGGCCGCCGCCTGCACGCTCACCACGCCCCGGACCGGCGAACGCCACGGTGGCCCCGCCGAGCGCCAGCACGGCGAGAACGACAAAGGTGGTCCTGACTCGAGGCATCGCGAGGCTCCTCCATAGGGTCGGCTTCACTGGAGAGCTACCCCACCGTCCCGAGGTCTACGCCGGGGCCGGGAGTGGCGCATCGTCTTGCGATGGCGCCTCAGCCGCGGTACGCGACGCAGTCGAACTCGACCTTGGCGCCGAAGAGCGCGACGGCGATGCGGGCAGGCGTGCGGGCCGCGCTACGTGCGGGAGTTGGCGTTCCTCCACCGCGACGGCCGAGCGTCACTGTCCGCGGCGGAGCATGACCACCGGCACCGTCCGCAGCAGGACCTTGACGTCGCCCCAGAGCGACCAGTTTGCCACGTAAAGGTAGTCGATCGACATCATGTCCCGGAGTGGGATCCGCGCCGAGCCGAGCACCTGCCACGGCCCCGTCATCCCGGGGGTCAGGTGCAGCCGACGGCGGTAGAAGCCTTCGATGCGCTCGTCCTCGTCGACCACGAGCGGGCGCGGTCCGACGAGGCTCATCTCGCCTCGCACCACGTTGAACAGCTGCGGCAGCTCGTCGAGCGACGTGCGCCGCAGCACGCGCCCGACGCGGGTGATGCGCGGATCGTCTGCGATCTTGAACAGCCCGTCGGCCTGGTTGAGCGAACGCAGCTCGTCCTTGCGGCCCTCTGCGTCGGCAACCATCGACCGGAACTTAAAGACCTGGAAGTGCCGGCCGTCGCGCCCGACGCGCGTCTGGCGGAAGAGGATCGGGCCGGCCGAGGTGTAGCGCACGGTGAGCGCGAAGAGCGCCAGCAGCGGCGAGAGCAGAGCGATGAGGACAAGCGAGCCGGCAAGGTCGAAGCTCCGCTTGACGACGCCCTGGCGGCTGTTGAGCCCGAAACGGCGCACCCCGAGGACCGTCATCCCGTCGACGTAGTCGAACGCCACCGAGGAGCCGACTACCTCGAACATGCGCGGTACGACGCTCACCTTGACGCCGAGCGCCTTGGCCGACTGGATGGCGTCGTGGACGCGCTCGGGCGCGGCGCCTTCGCCGGCGACGACCACCCGGTGCACGTTCGCCTCCGAGACCGCCTGTGCGAGCGCCTGACCGATGCGGTCGCGCCGCAGCTCCAGCTGCCCGACGAGGGCGGCGTTGACGGCCGGCCCGGAGGCCAGCTTGCCCGCGAACCGCTCGGCGACCTCGCGGCTGCCGACGACCAGGCAGCGCTCGGGCGACGTGGTGCGGCGGATGAGGTTGCGCGCGAGGATCCGCAGGCCCACCGTGAAGACCGTCAGGCCGAGCAGGCTGACGGCTATGACCTGCGCGCCCAGCGGCGTCGGGCTGAGGGCGCTCTCGACCAGAAACGCCCCCACGGCGCACAGCGTGGAGGCCTGGAAGACGGCGGGGGCCTCGTCCAGCGTGGACGTGGCCAGCAGCAGCTCGTCGCGCCGGTAGAGCCCCATCGCCATGTACACGAGCGGTACCACCGTCAGCAGCAGCACTCCGGCTGCACCCGGGGCCGAGGCGCCGAACGCGACCCGCACCGCGCCGATCGCGAGGACGGCCGCGGCCAGGTCGGCGATCAGCAGCCAGCGGCGGCGGCTGGCGTCGCGCCGGTAGACCGCCGGGGGCGCCGGCGAGTCGACGATCGGGCGGCGCGCACCGGGTGCAGCGCCGCGACTCAGCCGGGCGAAGCGGCGGTCGCCGCCGAGCGGGGGTCGCGGTCGGGTCTGCGTGTCGCGGCTCATGCGAGCGCGGCTTCGACGAGGGGACGAGGGGCGGGGCCGGCGGCTTCGCGCTCGGTGCGCACCCACGCCGTCGCGCCGCGTCCGGCGCCGACCTGAAGGAGCACGGCGAGCTTGCGGGCGACCAGCATGGGCGCCTGCAGGAGCGCGCCGTAGACGGCGCGCGGGGCGCCCGCGGCGCGCAGGCCGCCGAGTACGTAGGCCGCCTGC
>JBPCNM010000179.1:0-8213 GCA_051001255.1 Solirubrobacteraceae bacterium | reverse complement strand
GACCTCGCGATCCTGCAGCGGCGGGCTGTAGCGGATCGCGGGCTTGATTTTGATCGTGACGGTGCGCCCGTCGCCGGAGGTCTGCGGCATGCCGTCCGCGAGGTCGGGGGTCGGCGTCGTCGCGCGCGGCTGGAAGCCGTACAGCGCGCGCTGCGTGGTCTGCGCGAGCGCCTGGTAGTCGTAGGCGTAGTACCAGTAGCCGGGATCGAGGCTCGTGACGTCGCCGAGCGACAGCACCGTGACGTCGCCGCCACGCTTCGGCGCTCCGTCGCCCGAGGACCCGCCGCCGGCGAGCCCGCCCTTGCCACCGCAGCCCGACGCAACCAGCGCCGCGAGCAGCAGGAGCGACAGCGCCGCGCTGAACCTTCGCTGCACGATCGTCGTCATCCGTCGCGTCAATCGAGGTAGTCGACGACGTTGCGCAGCGGCGCGCGCTCGGGAGTGCGGGGCTCCTGGCGCGGATGGCCGAGGTGCAGCAGGCCGATCACGTGCTCGTCGTCGGGGATCCCGAGCGCCTCGCGGCCGGCGGGCTCGCGCAGCAGCGCGGGCGTGCGCCAGTAGCCGGCCAGGCCGCGACCGTGCGCCGCGAGCAGCACCGTGTAGGCGGCGACGGCCGTCGCATAGCGATCCTCCTCGTCGAGCACTTCGTCGCCGGACTGCACGGCCGACACGGCGACGAGCGTCGGCGCTCGCGCGAGCTTCGCCGCGGCGATCGGGTCCTCGGACGCCGCGCGCAGGCGCGCCAGCGACTCGGGGCCGAGGACGCGAAAGCGCCACGGGTTGGTCAGCTTGTGGTTCGGGGCCCAGCGCGCGAGCTCGAACAGCTCGTCGAGCGTCGCGCGGTCCACCGGCGCCGGGGCGTAGGCCTTGTGGGTGCGGCGGGAGCGGATGAGCGCGGGCAGGTCCACTGGGCGCAAGAGGCTAGCGGCGTCTCTCCCGAGAGCTCGTATGGTTCGCGGATGGCCGAGGCGAGCGTGCTCCAGTTGTGGCGCTGGCCGGTCAAGTCGATGGGCGGCGAGCGGCTGCGCTCGATCCGCGTGGACGCTCGCGGCGCGGGCGGCGATCGCACCCACGCGGTGCTGCACGAGCACAAGGGCGACTGGAAGCCGCTCACCGCGCGTGAGGCGCCGCGGCTGCTGGCGTGGAGCGCCGCCTACCCGTTCGCCCGCGACGCCGGGCTGCGCCCGGAGGACCCTCCCCACGCCCAGGTGACCGCGCCGGACGGGCGCCACAGCTGGCGCTGGGACGACCCGCGGCTGCGCCAAGCGCTCGAGGAGGACCTCGGTCGCCCGCTGCGGTTGCGTCGCGACGTCGGCGGCATCCAGGACCTCGAGCGCAGCCTGCTGCTGACGTTCGAGGCCACATACGCAGCGCTCGACGCCGAGCTCGACCAGCCGCTCGACCTGCGCCGCTTCCGCCCCAACCTGCACATCGGGAGCGACGCCCCGGCCTGGGCGGAGGAGGGCTGGGGGGGCGGTAGGGTGCGATTCTCCGGCGGCGTGGTGCTGCGGCTGCTGCACCCCTGCGTGCGCTGCGCGATCCCGACGCGCAGCCCCGACACGCAGGAGAAGTGGCCCGGCCTCCTGCGCCACCTCGCCGCCCACCACGGCACGCTGTTCGGCATCAACGCGCGCGTGCTGCAGGCCGGCCGTATCGCCGCGCACGAGACGCTCGAGCTCCTGCCTCCGAACCAAGCAGCTCCGCGGGGCGTCCAGCCCGCGGGTCCGTGATCGAGGACGGCGTCCGGCCGCCCTGTTCTGAGGCCGCTACAGATCCCGGCGCGCCGCGCCGATAAGACCGCATCTGCCGCGACTGGAGGATCTAGCTTTGCTGCGTATCGACGAGACGTCCAAGACCCTGGTGGCCCCGCAGGCCGGCGGGCTCGTCACGGAGGGCAACCCCGACCGTGCCGAGCTGCTCGCGCTGCTGGCTACCTCCTGGGACGCGTTCTCCGCGGAGCTGGGGCATTCGAGCCTCCGCTACGTGGCGTCGGAGCCCGTTCCGGGCCTCGACATCCTCGCCTTCGACGAGCAGGCGGGCCGCGCCGTCGTCGTCCAGGTGACGAGCGGCGCGCAGTTCTCGGAGGTCGGCCGCGGGCTGGCTGCCGCCGCCCAGGTGGCGAGCTGGGACGCCGCCGCCCTCACCACCGTCAGCGAGTCGCTCGCGGCCACGGTGCCGGGCGATTCGCCGCAGGTCGTGCTGATCGCCGGCGGCTTCGAGCCCGCCACGGCCGCCACCGTCGAGTGGCTGGCGCGCCGCCACGGCGTCGAGCTGTCCTGCTTCGCCGTGTCGTTCCTGCGCTTCGGCGCCGAGCGCCTGCTCACCGTCCGGCGCGAGTTCCCGCCGCGCGACGCGCACGCACCGGACCCCGCCGCCGAGGTGCAGCAGCTGCTCGGCGACGCCGCCCAGCCCGTCGGCGTGGCGACCATGGGCGGTGCGAGCACGCCGCCCCCCGGGATCTAGGCCGGCACGCCCGGCGGGCCGGTTGCGACGATCCGCAACCGGCCGGCCGGGCCGCTGGCTACTTCACCGCGACCGGGCGCGAGGTCGCCACCGTCGAGCCGCCGACACCCGCGGCGGTGACCTCGAACCGCAGGTACTGACACCGGTCGGCCTTCTGCACGCGGTAGTAGAGCCGCGTCGCGCCGCCGATCGCCTCGCACGAGCCGGCGTCCTCGGTGTCGCAGCGCAGCCAGCGGTAGGTCAGCTCGAGGCTGCCCTCCTCGACGGTCCAGAGCCCTGGGAACCCGAGGACGAAGTGGTTCGCCTTCGGCTTGCCGAGCACCAACGGCCGCAGCTTCTGCACGGGCGGAGCGACGAGCTCCAAGGTCAGGACCGGCGGGTCGTGGTCGGAGACGTGATGCCCGTCGAGCACCCCGCGGCGGAGGTGGTAGTCGTTGTCGAAGTGCGCGTAGCGGAAGTCGTCCACCCGCGCCGCGAGCCCGTCGGTGACGAGCACGTGGTCGAGCGTCTGCAGACGGCCGCCGAACTGGAACGAGTAGCGCTCCGGCGCCGGCGGGACGTCCCACAGGTTGTCGAGCGACGTCTCGGGCCCCTCCAGCGTGGTCAGCGCGCTCTCGTCCTCGAACGCGTTGAGGTCGCCGGCCACGATCGCCTCGCCGCCGGCCGCCTCGAGCTCCGCCACGCGGTCGCGCACGAACGCCGCCTGGGCCGCCCGGCAGCCGTCCGGCGCCGACTTCGAGGAGAAGTGGTTGGAGAACAGCGTGAACGCGGCGCCACGATGGTCGACGTCGATCGCGAGCGGCGGCCGGTCGAACAGGCCGCCGTCGACGTCCGAGCAGTCCAGGCCGGGCGGTGCGGTCGCGTCCTTGCCGAGCTGACGCACGTTGCCGGCCCGCACCGTGTCGCGCACGAGGAAGCCGACGTCGATGCCGCGGCTGTCGTTGCCCTCCTGGAGGTAGGCGGTGTACCCGCCGAGGCGCGTCGCCAGGTCGGTCAGGACCGCCAGGTCGTGGACCTCCTGCACCGCGACCACGTCGGGCCGGTCGAGCAGCCGGCCGATCGCGTCGACGAGGCGCCCGCGCTTCTCGGCATACTCCTCCAGGGTCACCGGACCGCCGTCGAGGTCGCCGCCGACCGGGAAGAAGTTCTCCAGGTTGAACGAGGCGATGCGCAGCTGGTCGCTCGTCGCCGTGGGGACCGTGTACGGGTAGGGGGTCGGGCCGTCCTCGATCGCAGGCACGACCTGGTTGATGATCTTGTAGTTGCCGAAGCTGAACCCGACCGGCCCGGTGAGGTCGCGCACGACGTCGAACAGGTCGACGGCGAGCTCGGTGTCCGAATCGGTGTCCTTGAGCGGCTTGTCGGGGTCGCCGGCGCCCGCGTCGGAGTCGGCCGCGATCAGGTCGGGCTGCACGTCGGTGCGGAACACCCGGTCCTCGGGACCCTGGTTGACGCCCGGCGTGAGGTAGGTCTCGCCGAACTTGTTGCGCCCGCCCGAGGTGGCGGTGCCGACCGCGAGGCGCACGTTGACGCCCTCGAGCGTCTCGTAGTAGGCCCGCGCCCCCGGGTCCTGCGCCGCGGCGGCGGCGGGGTCGATGACGACCGGCGCCGGGACCGGCGCCGTGCCGAGCGCGACCGGCTCCTGACCGACGGTCTCCTCGATCCGCGTCTCGCCGAAGTTCTCGCGCACACGGCCGTTCAGGCGCACCACGGTCCCCGGCGGGTAGTCGCCGCGGTTGCGCACGAAGCCGACGAAGATGCCCTCCGACGTTGCGGGGTCGGCGTCGGCGTCGGCGGGCTCCTCCTGCACGAAGATGCCGGCGTCGGCCGGGAACGTCGTCGTGAAGTTGGCGCCGATCTCGTCGTCGATGCCGGTGACGACGCCCTCGATGGTCACGGTCTGCCCGGCCTTCGGGGAAGCGGCGCCCGGGCCCTGGATGTCGTGGATCCTGGTGACGGTGGGCTCCTGCGGCCCGCCGCCCTCCTCGCTGAGGTTCTGCGGGTTCGACGGCTTGGGCCCGGTGAAGTCCGCGGCGTTGTCGTCGGTGTCCTGCGTGCCGCCCCTGCGCTCGAAGCCGTTGTCAGCATTCGAGGTGGGGATCGAGACGCCACCGCCCTCGCGGCAGACGCTGCCGTCGTCGCCGGCCGCGTCGACCACGCCGGCGCCGTTCTCGAGTCGCACGCCGCCGGTGTCGGTGATGCCGGTGCCGTAGGTCCGATCGCCCGGCACGGTGCCCGAGTAGCCGCTCGCGCCGGCGTTGGTGAAGAGGTAGGAGCCGCCGCCGGGGATCGTCGTCGCGGCCGGGATCGCGGCCCGCTCGCCCGTCGGTCCGGTCGCCGAGCAGCCGACCAGGCGCCAGCCGCCGACGTCCACCGGGGCCGAGCCCGCATTGCGGAGCTCGACGAACTCGTCGCTGCCGCCGGACGGGCCGCGCAAGCGCAGCTCGGAGATCACCACGGGCGGGTCGGCCGCCTGCGCGGCAGCCGGCAGGATGAGGCTCGCGAGCCCGGCGAGCAGGAGAAGGCGTCTCATGCTGCCAGCACCCTAGGCATCGCGGACCGCGACGACGTCACGCTCGTGTGACCAGGGTCAGAGTGCTTGCACCTCGCCGGTGACCTCGCTCACGGATGCCTTGGCGTCGCCGAACAGCATCGTCGTCTTCTGGTCGTAGAACAGCGGGTTGTCGATGCCGGCGAAGCCCGAGGCCATCGAGCGCTTGAGCACGACGACCGAGCCGGCCTTGTCGACGTCGAGGATCGGCATGCCGTAGATCGGCGAGTCCGCGACGGTCCGCGCGGCGGGGTTCGTGACGTCGTTGGCCCCGATGACCAGCGCGACGTCGGTGCGGGCGAACTCGCCGTTGATGTCGTCCATCTCACGCAGCTTGTCGTACGGGACGTCGGCCTCGGCGAGCAGCACGTTCATGTGGCCCGGCATGCGCCCGGCGACCGGGTGGATCGCGTAGAGCACCTCGACGTCGCGCTGCTCGAGCGCGGCGGCCAGGTCAGCCACCGCGCGCTGCGCCTGTGCGACGGCCATGCCGTAGCCGGGCACGACGACGACGAGCCGGGCGTAGGAGAGCTGGATCGCCACGTCGGCCGCGCTGGTGGAGCGCACCGTCCGGTCCACGCCGTCGTCGCCCGCCGCCGCCGCGGCGGCCGGGCCGGCCCCGAAGCCGCCGAAGAAGACGCTGGCGACCGAGCGGTTCATCGCGTCGGCCATCTGCTTGGTCAGGATCGAGCCGGAGGCGCCGACCAACATGCCGGCCACGATCAGCGCGGTGTTGTCGAGCGCGATGCCCGCCGCGGCGGCGCTCAGGCCCGTGAGCGCGTTCAGCGTGGAGATCACGACGGGCATGTCGGCGCCGCCGATCGGCAGTACCGCGGTGACGCCGAGGACGCCGGCGGCGATCAGCAGCAGCCAGAACATGATCTCGGCGTCGGCGCCGGCGACGACGATCACCGCGAGCGCGAGCACGACGGCCGCGAGCACCAGGTTCGGCACCGTGAAGCGCGGGAAGCGCCGCTTCGCCCACCTGAGCTCCTGCAGCTTGGAGAACGCGACGTTCGAGCCCCAGAAGGAGATCGAGCCGACGATCGCGGCGAACACGATCGGGATCAGCGACTCCAGCGGGATGTCGTCGGCGTCGCGGAACTCGACCAGGCTGATCAGCGCCACCGCGCCGCCCCCGACGCCGTTGAACAGCGCCACCATCTGCGGCATCGCGGTCATCTTCACGCTGCGGGCGCTCGGGACGCCGATCGCGGTGCCGATCGCGACGCCGACCACAATCAGGGCCCAGTCGCCGATCCGGTCGTCGATCAGTGTCCCCACGAGCGCGATCGCCATGCCGACGGCCGCGACCTGGTTGCCGCGGACGGCCGTGCGCGGGCCGCGCACCATCCGCAGGCCCACGATGAACAGCGCGAACCCGGCGATGTAGAGGACGTTGACGAAGTCGGCGCGGCTCATCCTGCCCCGCCGCGCTTCCTGTCTCGGCCAGGGCCTGACGCCTCGCCGGGTGCGCCTCGCTCGGCCTCGGGCTCGCCAGCGCTCGCCGCCGGCGCCGGCTTCGCCTTGAACATCCCCAGCATCCGGTCGGTGACGAGGAAGCCGCCGACGACGTTGATCGTGCCGAACGCGATCGCGATCACCAACAGCAGGTCGTTGAGGAAGCCGTCGGCGGTGCCGATCACGAGGATCGCGCCCAGCAGCACGATGCCGTGGATCGCGTTGGTGGCGCTCATCAGCGGCGTGTGCAGCGTGTTGGGGACCTTCGAGATCACCTCGAAGCCCACGAACGCGGCGAGCACCAGGATCGCCAGCTCGGTCAGCAGGTCCATCAGGCACCTCTCCCGTCTCGGCCTGCGGCTGACGCCTCGGCGGCGCGCCTGGCGCCCTCGTGCACGATCTCGCCGCCGCGGGTGATGCAGGCCCCGGCGACGATCTCGTCCTCGAAGTCCAGCGTCAGCGCGCCCTCCTCGCCGGTCATCAGCTCCAGCAGCGACGCGACGTTGCGCGCGTAGAGCTGGGAGGCGTGCTCGGCCATGCTGCTGGGCAGGTTCAGCGGCGACGCGATCGTGACGCTGCGGTCGGTCACGTAGGTCTCCCCCGGCCTGGTCAGCGCGCAGTTGCCGCCCGCCTCGCCGGCCAGGTCGACGATCACGCTGCCGGGCTTCATGGCGTTGGCGGCGTCGGCGGTGATCAGCTGGGGCGCCGGGCGGCCCGGGACCAGCGCGGTCGTGATGACGACGTCGGACTTGGCGATCTGCGCGGCCAGCGCGTCGCGCTGGGCCTGCTGCTCGGACTCGGTCAGCTCGCGGGCGTAGCCGCCGGCGGCCTCCGCGTCGGCGGAGCCCTCGACCTCCAGGAACCTCGCGCCGAGCGACTGGACCTGCTCCTTCACGGCGGCGCGAACGTCGAATGCGGTCACCACCGCGCCGAGCCGGCGCGAGGTGGCGATCGCCTGCAACCCGGCGACGCCGGCGCCCAGCACGAGCACCTGGGCGGGCGGGATCGTGCCCGCCGCGGTCATCAGCATCGGGAAGAAGCGGCCCTGCTCTTGCGCGGCGATGAGCACGGCGCGGTAGCCGGAGACGGTCGCCTGGCTGGAGAGCGCGTCCATCGACTGCGCGCGCGAGATGCGCGGGATCGCCTCCATCGCGAACGCGGTCGCGCCGGTCTTGGCGATGGCCAGGTTCCCGGGGCCGTTGGTGAGGGGGGCGAGGAAGCCGACGAGGACGGAGTCGGGCCCGATTGCGCCGATCTCGCCCTCCTGCGGCGGAGCGACCTTGGCGACCACGTCGGCGTCCCACGCCCCGCCGCCGAGCGTGGCGCCGGCCTGCTCGAACAGCTCGTCCGGGATGCCGGCCTGCGCGCCGGCGCCGGGCTCGAGCACGACCTCGTGGCCGTGGGCGACGAGCTTGCGCAGGATGTCGGGCACCAACGCCACGCGGCGCTCGCCCTCGGCGGTCTCTCTGGGGACTCCGATCCTCACGACGTCGGCAACCTATACGAGCGCGCGGCGGTTCGCCGCCGGGGACAGTCCCTCTTCAGGCTTCCGCCGGAAGCCAGGTGCGGGCGATCACGGCGGCGAGGAAGCCCGCGCGCTGGGCACGCGCGGGCGTCGCGGCCGGGAGCGCGAGGCCGAGCCACTGCGCCGGCGTGCGCACCACCGGCTCCGCGACCGCCACCGCGACGGGCGCGACGTCGTTCGCGATGGAGTCGATCCCGCGCATCTCGCGCGCGC
>JBPCNM010000178.1:0-7276 GCA_051001255.1 Solirubrobacteraceae bacterium | reverse complement strand
CTTCCAGCACCGCTACGGGCCCAACCGGGTGGGCCCGTTCGGCGCCCTGCAGCCGATGGCGGACATCGGCAAGCTGCTGTTCAAGCAGCAGTTCCGGCCCAAGGGGTCGATCGGCTGGATGTTCGCGTTGGCGCCGGCCATCTCGATGTTCACCGCGGTCGCGACGCTGGCGATCGTGCCGTTCTCCGACACGGTCGACATCTTCGGCACGGACGTCGGCCTGTACGGGATCGACCCGAGCATCGGCATCCTGTACGCGTTCGCGTTCGGCGGCCTCGCGTTCTACGGCCTGGTGCTCGGCGGCTGGGCGTCGGGCGGCAAGTACGCGTTCCTGGGCTCGATGCGCGCCGCGGCGCAGCTGATCTCCTACGAGATCGCCCAGGGCCTCGCGCTCGTCGGCGTGGTCATGATGGCCGGGACGCTCTCGCTGACCGAGATCGTGCACTACCAGGAGGATCACCTGTGGATGGTCATCCCGCAGTTCGTGGGCTTCGTCATCTTCTTCGTCGCGGGCTTCGCCGAGACCAACCGGCCGCCGTTCGACCTCCCGGAGGCCGACGCGGAGCTGGTCCAGGGCTACATCACGGAGTACGGCGGCGGGCGCTTCGCCGCCTACTTCGCGGCGGAGTACCTGGCGATCATCGTCGTCTCCGCGCTCACCACGACGGTGTTCCTCGGCGGGTGGAACATCCCGTTCGTCGACCCGCCGACGTGGGTCGACCCGATCGTGGTGATCGTCAAGACGCTCGCGCTCGTCTTCGTCTTCATCTGGGTGCGCGCCACGCTGCCGCGGCTGCGCTATGACCAGCTGATGTCGCTGGGCTGGAAGGTCTTCCTCCCGGTCGCCACGCTCAATGCCCTTGTCACAGCGATCCTGGTGGTGGCCACGTAATGCCGTATGACCCCGGACCCGACGTCGTCGAGGTGGTGCGCGCCCCCAAGGGCGGCCCCGTCCGCGGCACCTACCGCGCGTTCGGCGAGACGCTGCGCGGCATGAAGACCGTGATGGCCCGCTGGGCGGAGGGCACGCACACGTATGAGTACCCCGAGGAGAAGACGCCGGTGTACCCGCGCTTCCGCGGGCGCCACAAGCTGCACCGGTTCGAGGACACCGGGCTGGAGAAGTGCGTCGGCTGCTCGCTATGCGCCGCCGCCTGCCCGGCCGACTGCATCCGCGTCGTCGCCGCCGAGAACACGCCCGAGAACCGCGTGAGCGCCGGCGAGCGCTACGCGGCGGTGTACGAGATCAACCTCTCGCGCTGCATCTTCTGCGGCTACTGCGAGGCGGCGTGCCCGTTCGACGCGATCACGATGGGCCACGAGTACGAGATGTCCGACTACAACCGCTCCGACCTCATCTTCACCAAGGAGATGCTGCTCGCGGAGCCGCTGGAGCGCACGCCGTTGCGCTCGGCGGGCGAGTAGCGTCTGCGCGCGCATGGCCGAGGTCTTCTTCTTCCTGGCCGCCACCGGTGCGCTCGCGGGGGCGATGGGCACGGTGGCGCTGCGCAACCCGTTCTACTCTGTGCTCGCGCTGGTGTGCCACCTGTTGTCGCTGGCGGCGCTGTTCCTGCTGCTGCGGGCGGAGTTCGTGGCGGCCGCCCAGGTGATCGTCTACGTCGGCGCGGTCATGGTGCTCTACCTGTTCGTCGTCGCCTACGTCGGCGGCGGCGAGGATCCGATCCGGGCCGCCGGCTCGCCGGGCCTGCGCTGGGCGAGCGCGCTGTTCGCCGGCGCGCTGTTCGTCGAGCTCGCGATCGCGGTGCTGGGCACCGGCCTGAGCGCGCTGGGCGAGGAGGGCGCGGGCTTCTTTCCCGGCTTCGGCACCCCCGCCGAGATCGGCCGGCTGCTGCTGACCGAGTTCCTGCTCGCGTTCGAGATCGCCTCGGTGCTGCTGCTCGTCGCGGCGGTCGGCGCGGTCGTGCTCGCCCGCCGGCGCACCGGCCTGGAGGACGCGCGTGAGATCTCGGTCGCCGACCTGCTGCGCGCGGGCGACCGCTCCGGGCTGCCCGGCGGCGAGGCGGGCACGATGCTCGAAGCGGAGGGACCGCCGAACCGATGAGCGTCGAGTGGTACCTCGTCGTCTCGGCGCTGGTCTTCTCGATCGGCGCCGGCGGGATCCTCGTCCGGCGCAACCCGCTGGTGATCCTGCTGTGCCTGGAGCTGATGCTCAACGCCGGCAACCTCGCGCTGGTCGCCTTCGCGCGCGCGCACGGCAACCAAGACGGCCAGATCTTCGCGCTGATCGTGATGGTCGTGGCCGCGTGTGAGGTGGCCATCGGGCTCGGGCTGATCGTCGCCATCTACCGGCGCAAGCTGCCGATCGACGTCGACGAGCTGCGGGAACTTCAGGGATGAGCATGGAAACCGGTTCGATACTGCCGATGGTCAGCCGACGCGCATGCGGAGCGCGGGGGTGAGCCTGGAGACCTACGGCTGGCTGGTGCTCGCGTTCCCGCTCGCGGGCACGGTGCTGATCGCGTTGAGCTCCCAGCTGCTGCCGTCCAAGCTCCACGGCTACGTCGGCACGCTGGCGATCGCGCTGTCGTTCCTGTCGGCGATCGGCGCGCTGTTCGCGCTGCTGGACCTCGGCCCCGAGGAGCGCCAGGTCGTCAGCGTAGGCTGGGACTACGCCAACACGGTCGGCGTCGACGCGCAGCTCTCGCTGCTGCTCGACCCGCTGGCGGTCTTCATGAGCCTGGTGGTCTCCGGCGTCTCGACGCTGATCCACCTCTACTCCGTCTCCTACATGGCGTCGGACCGCGGCTACACGCGCTTCTTCGCGTACCTGAACTTCTTCGTGTTCTCGATGCTGCTGCTCGTCCTCGCCGGGAACTTCTTCCTGCTGATCGTCGGCTGGGCGTTCGTGGGCGCGGCGTCCTACCTGCTGATCTCGTTCTGGTACCGCCGCACGACGGCGACGGCGGCGGGCATCAAGGCGTTCGTCATCAACGTCGTCGGCGACGTCGGCCTCGTGCTCGGCACCTACTTCATCTTCAAGCACACCGGCACGCTCGACTTCGTGGCGGCGTTCGAGGGCGCGGGCGAGTTCGCGCGCAACGACGGCGACCTGGTGGCCGGCTGCCTGCTGCTGCTGGTCGGCGCGTTCGCGAAGTCCGCGCAGATCCCGTTCCACACCTGGCTGCCGGACGCGATGGAGGGCCCGACGCCGGTCTCCGCCCTGATCCACGCCGCCACGATGGTCACCGCGGGCGTCTACCTGATCGCGCGCATGCACCCGTTCTTCGAGCAGGCGCCGGCCGCCGCGGACGTCGGTGCGATCCTCGGCTGCGCGACGCTGCTCGTCGCCGCGACGATCGCGCTGGTCGTGACCGACCTCAAGCGCGTGATCGCGTACTCGACGATGTCCCAGATCGGCTACATGATCATGGGCGTCTGCTCGGCCGCCTACAGCGCGGGCCTGTTTCACCTGATGACGCACGCGTTCTTCAAGGCGCTGCTGTTCATGGCGGCCGGGTCGGTGATCGCCGCCATGGCGGGCGATCAGAACCTCGACCGGATGAGCGGCTTCCGCAAGGCGATGCCGTTCACGTTCGCGTGCATGGCGATCGGCGGCCTCGCGCTGGCGGGCGTCCCGCCGTTCGCCGGGTTCTTCTCCAAGGACGAGATCATCTCGCTCGTCATCGCCCGCGGGGACTGGCACGTCGTGCTCGGCGTGCTCGGCTTCGCCGGGTCGTTCCTGACCGCCGTCTACACATGGCGGATGATCTTTCGCGCCTTCTACGGACCTCCGGTCGAGCCCGCGCTCGAGCTGGAGGGCGGCCACCTCCACCACGCGCCCGAGCACACCAACCCGGCCACGGGCGAGGTGGAGGACACCGACGTCGGCTTCCCGGGCGCAGACCACCACGTCGCCGAGCGCGAGTGGAGCATGAAGGTCGCGATGGGGCTGCTCGCGCTGGGCGCGACCGTCGCCGGCTTCCTGCAGGTCCCGCAGGTGACCCACGTGCTGCACGACTTCCTGGAGCCGACCTTCGCCGAGTCGCGCTTCTACGAGGCGCTCGAGCCGTCCGGCGCGCTCACGTTGACGAGCCTCGCCGTCGGCGCGCTGCTGGCGCTCGGCGGCATCGCGCTCGCGTACGCGCTGTGGGTCACCGACGAGGAGCGCCGGCGCGTCACCGCGCTCCGCGGACGCCTCTCCGGGCTGCACGGCTTCCTCGCGCGCAAGTGGTACTTCGACGACCTGATCGACACGGTGGTCGTGCGGCCGTTCGCGATGTTCGGGCGCTTCGCCCGCGACGTGTTCGAGCGCGTGGTGATCAACGGCGTGTTCGTCGGCGGCCCGTCGGGCGCCGTCCGCGCCGGCTCGGCCGCCGTGCGCGCGGCGCAGTCGGGATTCGTGCGCTACTACGCCGCCCTGCTGCTGGTCGGCGTCACCGCCCTCGGGCTCTACTTCCTGATCGCCGCCTCGTGACTATCCACCTCTCCTTCCTGCTCTTCTTCCCGGTCGTGCTGGCCACGCTCGGCGCGTTCATGCCGCGCGGGCTGGCGCCGGTCGGCCTGCTGGCGGGGTCGCTCGTGTCGCTGGTCTACGCGGTGCTGCTGCTGTTCGACTTCGAGACCGGCACGGGAGGGCTGCAATACGTCACCGACGACGCCTGGATCGAGGAGCTGGGCGTCCGCTACATGCTCGGGATCGACGGGTTGAACCTGTGGCTGGTCGGGCTGACCACGCTGCTGTTCGCGGCGTCGGCGCTGTGGATCACGCTGCGCCCGCCGCCCGACCGGCCCAACCTCTACGCGTTTCACCTCGGGCTGGCCGAGACGGCGGTGCTGGGCGCGTTCCTGGCGCAGGACCTGATCCTGTTCGTCTTGTTCTTCGACCTCATGCTCGTGCCGTTCTACTTCCTGATCGGCCAGTGGGGCGGCCCCGACCGGGTGGCGGCGACGTTCAAGCTCGTCGTCTACACGCTCGCCGGCTCGCTGCTGATGCTCGCCGCGGCGGTGGCGACCGGCGTCACGGCGGCGGCGGACGGGACGGGCGGCGATCTCACGTTCTCGATCGCGAGGCTGAGCGAGGCGCAGCTCGACACGGGCCCGCAGCGCTGGATCTTCGTCGCCTTCGCGCTCGCGTTCCTGATCAAGATGCCGGCGTTCCCGTTCCACGGCTGGATGCCCGACGGCTACCGGACCATGCCGCTGCCCGTCCTGGCCGTGTTCTCCGGCGTGCTCTCCAAGGTCGCCGCGTACGGGTTCCTGCGCGTGGTGCTGCCGATCCTCCCCGACGCCAGCGAGGACTTCCAGCTCGTGATCCTGCTGCTTGCGCTCGCCTCGGTCCTCTATGGCTCGGCGCAGGCGTTCACGCAGACCAACACGCGGCTGATCCTCGGCTATTCGTCGGTCGCGCAGCTCGGCTTCATCGTGCTCGGGATCTTCGCGCTGGGCGAGGCGGCCGGCGCGCAGGGCGCGCTGCTGCAGATGGTCAACCACGGGCTCGTGGTGGCGCCGCTGTTCTTCATCGTCGCGCTGCTGCAGGAGCGGACCGGCTCGGAGGACATCCGCGACATGGGCGGCGTCGCGTTCCGCGCGCCGGTGTTGTCGACGCTGTTCTTGATCGTGGCGCTCGCGACGCTGGCGATGCCGGGCTCTGCCAACTTCGCGGGCGAGTTCCTCATCCTGCTCGGCCTCTTCAACTCAGAGCTGGTGATCGCGATCATCGCGTTCACCGGCGTGGCGATGGCCTCGGTGTACATGCTGCGGGCGTTCATCCGCGCGGTCCACAACCGGGTCGGTGCCGGCGTGAAGTCGTTCGACCTGAGCGTGCGCGACGGGGCCGTGCTCGTGCCGCTCGTGCTCGCGATCGTCGCGTTCGCCGTCTATCCCCAGCAGGCGCTGCGGCACTCCGAGGCGACCGTCGAGCAGGTCGTGGCGGCGCCGGCGGGCGCCGATGCGGTCGCCCAGAACGGAGCCGCCCCGTGATCTTCGCCGCCGACGTGAGCGGGCCGACCATCGACTGGATGGCGATCTCGCCGCTGATCGCGCTCCTGGGTGGCGTCTGCGTCGTGCTGATGACCGGGCTCATGCGGGCGCCGTTCGTGCGCCACACGCTGGTCGCGCTGCTCACGCTGGTGGCGCTCGGCGTCGCCGGCGGGCTGGTGATCGCGACGTGGGGCGACAACGTCAGCGTGATCTCGGGCGCGCTCGCGATGGACGACCTCACGCTGGCGCTGACGTTGATCTTCCTCGCCGCCGCCGCGAGCTGCGTGCTCCTGTCGTGGCGGGCGGTCGCCCCGCGCGAGGCGGGGCACGGCGAGTACTACGCGCTGCTGCTGACGGTCGTCCTCGGCATGGTCGTGCTCGCGGGCGCGACGAACCTCGTGTCGGTGTTCGTCGGCTACGAGCTGCTCTCGATCCCGCTCTACGTGCTGTGCGCGACCGAGATGCGGCGCGCCACGTCGCTGGAATCGGGCCTGAAGTACCTGATCGTCGGCTCGGTCGGCTCGGCCACGCTGCTCTACGGCCTCGCGTTCGTCTACGGGGCGACGGGTGCGACCGACTTCGGCGCCATCGCCGACGGCGTCGACGCCGTGCGCACCGACGTGCTGCTGCTCACCGGGCTCGCGCTCGTGATCGCCGGGCTCGCGTTCAAGGCGTCGGTGGCGCCGTTTCACCAGTGGACGCCGGACGTCTACGAGGGCGCGCCGACCGCGATCACCGCGTTCATGGCGGTGGCGACGAAGGCGGCCGCGTTCGGCGTCCTCGTGCGGTTCTTCGACGTCGCGGTGATCGGCGCGAGCGGCAGCTGGGCGCCGGCGCTCGCCGCCCTGGCGGTGGTGACGATCCTGGTCGGCAACGTGGGCGCGATCGGGCAGTCGTCGCTGAAGCGGCTGCTCGCGTACTCGTCGGTGGCGCAGGCGGGGTACATGCTCGCGGGCGTCGTCGTGACGACGCAGTTGGGCGCGCGCGCGGTCGTCTTCTACCTCGCGGTCTACCTGTTCATGAACGTGGCCGCGTTCGCCGTGATCGTCGCGCGCGAGCGCGAGACCGGCCTGGGCGACGACATCTCGTCGCTGTACGGGCTCGGCGCCGACCGCCCGCTGCTGGCGTGGCCGATGACGATCGCGATGCTCTCGCTGGCCGGCTTCCCGGCGACCGCCGGCTTCTTCGGCAAGGTCTACCTGATCGATGCGGCGGTCGCCAACGCGTACGCATGGCTCGGCGTCGCGATCGTGATCGGCTCGGCGATCTCGCTCGCGTACTACCTGCGCGTAGTGGCCGCGGTCTGGATGCGGGCGCCGGACGAGCGGGTGGTGGC
>JBPCNM010000177.1:0-2598 GCA_051001255.1 Solirubrobacteraceae bacterium | reverse complement strand
CCGGCGACTGGGTCGGCGTGCAGTACTACACGCGCCAGCGCGTCGATCCCGCGTGCGCCGACGGCTTCGCGCCCGCCCCAGACGGCGCGCCGCTCACCCAGATGGGCTGGGAGCTGCACCCGGAGGGCCTGCACCGCGCGATCACCAGCGCCGCGCGCACGGGGCTCCCGGTCTACGTGACCGAGAACGGCATCGCGACCGCCGACGACGCCCAGCGCATCGGCTACCTCGGGACGCACCTCGCCCAAGCCGCGCGGGCGATCGCCGACGGCGTCGACCTGCGCGGGTTCATGTACTGGTCCGCGTTCGACAACTTCGAGTGGGCCGAGGGCTACCGCCCCACGTTCGGGCTGATCGGGATCGACCGCGACGACGGGTTGCGCCGCGTCGTGCGGCCGAGCGCGCGGGCGTACGGCGCCGTCGCGCGCACGGGATGTCTCAGTGATTTGACGGCGGCGCAAGAGGGGTAGGGGCAAGCGCGGCAGGGAGTCCCGCGGCGCCGACCAGGGGAGCGGGGATGGAAGATCTGAGGCTGGACACCAACGTCGCGGACTACCTGATCCTGGTGATCTACTTCGTGGCGGTGCTCGGCATCGGCTTCGCGGCCAAGCGCTACATCAAGACGAGCCTCGACTACTTCCTCTCAGGCCGCTCGCTGCCGGCCTGGATCACCGGTCTCGCGTTCATCTCGGCCAACCTCGGCGCGCTGGAGATCCTCGGCATGGCGGCCAACGGCGCGCAGTTCGGCGCCGCCACCGTGCACTACTACTGGATCGGCGCGGTCCCGGCGATGGTCTTCCTCGGGATCGTGATGATGCCGTTCTACTACGGCTCGAAGGTGCGCAGCGTGCCCGAGTACCTGCGCCTGCGCTTCAACCGCCCGACGCACGTGCTCAACGCGCTCTCGTTCGCGCTCGCCACCGTGCTGATCGCGGGCGTGAACCTCTTCGCGCTGGCGCTCGTGCTCGAGCTGCTGCTCGGCTGGCCGATCCTGCTCGGCATCGTCGTGGCGGCGGCAATCGTGCTCGCCTACATCACGCTCGGCGGCCTCTCGTCGGCGATCTACAACGAGGTGCTGCAGTTCTTCATCATCCTCGCCGCGCTCGTACCGCTCGCGCTCGTCGGCCTGCACGACGTCGGCGGCTGGGAGGGCCTGAAGGAGGCGGTGCGCGGCACCGAGGGCGGCGAGCCGCTGCTGCATGCGTGGGAGGGAACCGGGGTCGGCAACGTCACCAACCCGCTCGAGGCCTCGTGGGTGCCGATCGTCTTCGGCCTGGGCTTCGTGCTCTCGTTCGGCTACTGGACGACCAACTTCGCCGAGGTCCAGCGCGCCCTGTCGGCCAAGTCCCTCGGCGCGGCGTGGCGCACGCCGCTGATCGGCGCCTATCCCAAGATCTTCATCCCGTTCATCACGGTGATCCCCGGCCTCGTGGCGCTGGTCGTCATCCCGGGGCTCGGGTCCGACCGGCCGAACATGGAGTACAACAACGCGATCCCGCTGCTGATGAACGAGTACCTGCCCAACGGCATGCTGGGCCTGGCGCTCGCCGGCCTGATCGCCGCCTTCATGGCGGGTGTGGCGGCCAACGTGTCGGCGTTCAACACCGTCGTCACCTACGACCTCTGGGAACCCTACGTCCGGTCGGGAGCGAGCGACGAGTACTACCTGCGCGTCGGGCGCATCGCGACTGTCGGCGGCATCGTGGTCGGCATCGGCACGGCGCTCATCGCGTCGGGCTACAGCAACATCATGGACTACATCCAGTTGCTGTTCTCGTTCTTCAACGCGCCGCTGTTCGCCACGTTCATCATCGGCATGTTCTGGCGCCGGATGACGCCGTGGGCGGGCTTCTGGGGGCTGGTGGCCGGCACGCTGGGCGCGGCCGCGGCGCACTACGGGAACTCGTGGGAGATCGTGGGCCTGGGCTCGGCTCAAGCGGCCGCGTTCTGGGGCGCGGTCGCGGCGTTCGTCGCCGACGCCGTCGTCACCGTGCTCGTCTCGCTGGTCACGCGCCCGAAGCCCGTCGAGGAGCTGCAGGGCCTCGTGTACGGGATGGCGAACGTCGAAGCGCACGAGCCGGCCGAGGAGCGGGTCTGGTACCGCAAGCCCTGGCTGCTGGCCGTGGGCGCGCTTGGCATCGTCGTCGTCTTGAACATCGCCTTCATCTAGCCGGAGGAGCCCAGACCATGTCCGAAGCGAAGCACGACGAGGCCGAGCTCGACGCTGGTCGCGCCCGCCGCGCCGCGAACCTCTTCGACCTGCGCCGCATCATCGGTGGCCTGTTCGGAATCTACGGGCTGATCCTGTTCGTCCTGGGCCTCGGCGCGTCCGACGCGGAGATCGAGAAGGCGGCGGGCTGGAACCTCAACCTGTGGGTAGGGGTGGCGATGCTCGTGACCGCCGCGCTGTTCCTGGCGTGGGCGTTCGCGCGACCGCTGGGTGAGGAGATCGTCGACGAGGAGCAGCCCTAGCGCGGCGGATCACAGACGACGCGCCGGTGGCCCCGGTGCGACCGCGATCGCGCCGGCGGGCAGCGCCGCACCGGGCGCGAGCAGCGCCAGCACCGAGCCGCCGAAGCCGCCGCCGACCATGCGCGC
>JBPCNM010000176.1:0-4505 GCA_051001255.1 Solirubrobacteraceae bacterium | reverse complement strand
TCCCTCGGCGGAGGCGGCCGACGCCGCCCCCCACGCCCTCGAGCCGGGCCACCCCCCCCCCCCCCCCCCCCCCGGGGGCGGGCTGCCCTGCGATCGCGGCCGCCCATACCTCGAGCGTGTAGACGAGGCGCTCCGCCATCAGGGCGGCGCTCGCCTCCTCTCCCTCGAACCAGACGGCCACGAAGCCGGGACGCAGGCGGCGCTCGAGCTCGCCGGCGGGGAGTGTGGCGGCGGCCTCGAGCAGCTCGCGCACGCGGTCGACGTGGTGGGAGACCATGCGATCGGTGAGATCCCGCGGCGTCACGGGCTCGCCTGCGCCCGGGATCAGCAGCCCGGCGGGGGGATGGAAGTGGACGCCGTTGCGCGCGGCGAGCTCCACGGGCCGGCCGGAGCCGGCGAACGAGCGGGGCGGCACGCCGTGGGCGCGCGCGAAGGCGCGCGAGAAGGCCGCGAGTGACCCATAGTCGGCCGTCACGGCGACTTCGGAGGGAGTGGCCGCGCCGCTGCGCAGCTGCCAGGCGGCGCGCTCGAGCAGCAGCCGGCGCCGCAGCGCCACCGGGGACTCGCCGGTGGCGGCCGCGAGTAGGCGGTCGAGGTGGTCGCGCGAGAAATGCGCTCGCCGGGCGAGCGCCTGGCCGTTCGTGCCCGGCTCGTCGAGCGAGTCGAGCACGAGGTCGATCAGTTCACGCAGGCGGTCGGCCACGGGGCACATTCTCGCGGCTGCGAACTTGATCGCATTCGACCTCCTCCTGGACGCCGGGGGCGTCGCACGTCACGGTCTCGTGCATGCCGGGTTGGTCGGATTTCAAGGCGGCGGCGCCGGAGTTGGCCGAGGAAGTGCACCGGCGCCTCGACGCCCACACCCACAAGACACTCGCCACCGTGCGCCGCGACGGCTCGCCGCGCATCTCCGGCACCGAGACCGCAATGGTCGACGGCGAGCTGTGGATCGGGTCGATGTGGCAAGCCCGCAAGGCGCGCGACCTGCAGCGCGATCCCCGCTTCGCGCTTCACAGCGGCTCCGACGATCCGCCCGACTGGACCGGGGACGCCAAGCTCGCCGGGGTCGCCGAGGAGATCACCGACCCCGAACGTGTGCAGGCGATCAACCGCGACGGCGCCCCTCGCGGCCCCTCGCACCTGTTCCGGCTCGACCTCCGCGAAGTCTCGGCGGTCGGCCTCGACGACGAGCGGGGCGCGATCGTCATCGAGATCTGGACACCTGAGCGCGGCGTACGGACGATCACGCGCTCCTGACGCCATGAGTGAGCGACTGCGCACGGTCGTCGACCGCCTGGACGTCCGGGCGGACGACCGGATCCTGGAGATCGGATGCGGCCACGGAGTCGCGGCGACGCTGGTCTGCGAGCGCCTGGACGGAGGACGCCTGACGGCGGTCGACCGCTCGTCGAAGATGATCGAAGCCGCGTCACGCCGAAACGCGGCACACATCGAAGCCGGCAAAGCCGAGTTCCTCGTCGCGACCCTCGAAGACCTCGACCTCGGCGACCGCCGCTTCGACAAGATCTTCGCGATTCGTGTAGGCCTCTTCCATCGCGACCCCCATCGCGCGCGCAGCATCGTCGAGCGGTGGCTCGTTCCCGGCGGAGCGGTCCTCGCCTCCTTCGACTCGCCCTCGGGCACTGAGCGCCGTCGCAGCGAGCCGGCGTGACCGGGTCAGGGCCCGGCGGCGGCAATGGCCGCGAGTTCGTCGGGCCGCAAGACCGGTTCCGAGAGGTCGAAGTCGTGACCCGCCTGCCAGGCGGCGAGCCCGGGATGCGGGACGCCCGCGGCGCGGTAGTGCACGAGGTCGCGCAGGTTCAGCGCGGCGCGGCCACGGACCGCGGTCAGCGTGCCGGGGACGTCTATGACCGGGTCGACGGGGTCCACCAGGTACGGAGAGAGCACACGCGGTCCGAGGAGGATCAGGTTGCGCGTGCCGGGCAGCGCTGCGCTTGGCGCGATGATCGCCGTGGGTGCGGTCGGGTCGGCGCGCAGGCCGGCCGCGAAGGCCTGGCACGAGGTGAGGTCGTCGTCGACGAGCTGCTCCGCCGACAGCGGCGCGGGATCCTCGAAGCCAAGCTGCACGACGTCGGCCGGATCGAGCTCGACGCGTACCGCCCAGGTCGGGGGCCGCAGCTCCAGGACGTCGCCGTCCGCCCTGCGGTCGCCGCCTCGCAGGCTTTCCGCCCAGGGTGTCAGCGGATGCAGGCCCAGGTAGGTCGTCGGCGCTTCACCGGCGCGGTTGTAGCGGCCCTGCACCGGATTGGGGTCAGACCAGAAAGGCGTCTCCCACGCCGCGCAACGGTAGGCGACGAGCTCCATCAGCTCGCCGTGCTGCCCCTGACCGCCCGGGCGGCGCGCCGCAGGTCGGCGATCGCGGCGGGATCGTCGAGCAGGGCAGCCGGAGCGGCCCCGCCAAGCTCGTCGTGGGCGCGCGCAAACCACGCGACGACGCCTGGCCCGGTCAGCGCAAAGCGCAGCTGTGCAGCCAGTTGCGCGACCGTCCGCAGCCGGCGCGCGTCGTCGCCGCTGGGGGCAGAAGGCTCGCTGTCGGAGGTCCATCGCTGAAACGTGCGCTCGTGCACACCGAGGATCTCCGCGAGCGCGCGCTGCGGGACGTCGAGGTGCGTGGCCAGCCAGTGCGCGACCTCCTTTGCCGGCCGGTCCTCGGAAACCGGCTCCTCCTCCGCCAGACGGGCGAACAGAAAGCGCAGATGCTCGAGCGCGAGGCGCACCGCGCGGCGCTCGAGCACCGGATCGCCTTCCGCGCCGGCGCGCAGCGCACGCATCGCGGTGCGCTGCACGTCGAGGAGCAGGTACGGGTCACCGGTCCACTGGTCGAACTCGGTCTCGCCCAGCGCATCGACGAGGCCCTCGACGAGGTCACGGATCGACGACGGCACCTCGCGTGCGCGGGCAAGGCGCTGGTTGGCCGCCGAGATCTCACGCGCGACGAGATCCGGATGGCGAAGATCAAATGCGATGGTGCTCATTTTGACGGTTCCTGTCGTAGTCTTACCACAGGTTACGACGAAGGCTTGATCTTGGCAAGGCAGCGGTGGCCGAAGAGGCAGCCGGCTCGGGAACCGACCGGGCCGTTCGATTCAGACCACGAGCGGGACGATCCGCGCGCCGACCACGTCGACCAGGCCGCGGTCGGTGAGCTTGAGGTCGGGAATCACCGACAGCGCGAGGAAGCTCAGCGTCATGAACGGCGCGTCGCCCGCCACCCCCTGCCCCCGCAGCAGCTCCACGAGCTCGTCCAGGCGCTCGACCACTGCCTCGGCGGGCGCCTCGGACAGCAGCCCCGCCACCGGCAGCGCCAGCTCCCCGCGCACCGCTCCGCCGACGGCGACCGCGATGCCGCCGCCCAGGGCGACGAGACGCTCGACGCAGGCGGCCATGCTCGCGTCGTCGACCCCGACCACGACGAGGTTGTGCGCGTCGTGGGCGACGGTCGAGGCGAACGCGCCGGAGCGCAGCCCGAAGCCGCGCACCAGCCCGACGCCGATGCGCCCCGTGGCGTGGTGGCGCTCGAGCACCGCGAGCTTGGCGAGGTCGCGGCCGGGGTCGGCCACGACGCGGCCGTCGCGGACGGAGGGCGGCTCGTGCGCCGCACCGGTGATCAGCTGGCCGGCGACGATGTCGATCACCCGCACGCGCGCGCCGGCGGCGCCGAGGTCGAACGCGCCTGCGCCCAGCGGCGCGGCGCGCACGCTGTCGTGCACCCAGTCGGGCACGACGGGCGCCGCGAACGGCAGCGCCCGTCCATCGCGGGCCGCCACGGCGCCGCCCGCGATCACGACCGACGCGCGGAACGACTCGAGGTCGTCGAGCACCACCAGGTCGGCATGGAAGCCCGGCGCGACGGCGCCCAGCTCTGCGAGCCCGTGGCAGCGCGCGGGATGCAGCGTCGCCATCACCAGCGCGTCTTCGGGCGCGATGCCGTCGGCCACCGCGCGGCGGCACATCGCGTCGATGTGCCCCTCGCGCACCAGCATGTCCGGCTCGCGGTCGTCGGTGCAGAACGCGCAGTACTCGGGCCCGTGGCGGCGCACCAGCTCGAGCAGCGCGCTCAGGTTGCGCGCGTTGGAGGCCTCGCGCACCAGCACCCAGAGGCCACGGCGGCGCTTCTCCAGCGCCTCCTCCCACGTCGTCGACTCGTGGTCGGAGCGGATGCCGGCGGCGGCGTACGCGTCCAGCGCGGGCCCGCTGACACCGGGCGCGTGGCCATCGACGTGCGGGTGCAGCGCGACCTTGGCGAGCACGTCCGGGTCCCCGGCGACGACGGAGGGGAAGTCCATCACCTCGCCCACGCCGAGCGTCCGGCCCCGGCGCAGGATCCCCTCCATGTCCTCGAGGCCGAGCGGGCCGCGCGGCGACTCCAGCGGGCTGGCCGGCACGCACGAGGGCGCCATCACGTACACGCGCAGCGGCAGGCCGCTCGAGGCGTCGAGCATCCAGTGCGCGCCGTCGGCGCCGAGCACGTTGGCGAGCTCGTG
>JBPCNM010000175.1:0-5191 GCA_051001255.1 Solirubrobacteraceae bacterium | reverse complement strand
CCACCGGCTCGGCGTGGAAGTTGCCGCCGGAAACGATCGTGCCCTCCTCGCCGTTCTCGCCGATGAAGACGAGCGGGTTGTCGGTGACGGCGTTGGCCTCGCGCACGAGCACGAGCGCGGCGTGGCGCAGCTGGTCGAGGCAGGCGCCGACGACCTGCGGCTGGCAGCGCAGGCTGTACGGGTCCTGCACGCGGTCGTCGCCCTGCAGGTGCGAGCGCCGGATCTCGCTGCCGGCGAGCAGCGCCCGGGAGTAGCGGGCGACGTCGATCTGCCCGGGCTTGCCGCGCAGCGCGTGGATCCGCGGGTCGAACGGCCCGTCGCTGCCGCGCGCCGCGTCGACGGTGAGGGCGCCGACGACAAGCGCCGACTCGAGCACCGGCTCGAAGCTGAACAGGGCATGCAGCGCCAGCGCCGTCGAGACCTGGGTCCCGTTGATCAGCGCCAGCCCTTCCTTGGCGGCGAGGATGAGCGGTTCGATGCCAGCGTCGCGCAGCACCGAAGCCGCAGCGCGCCGCTCGCCGTCGACGAGGAACTCGCCTTCGCCGATCAGCGCCAGCGTCAGGTGCGCGAGCGGCGCGAGGTCGCCCGACGAGCCGACCGAGCCGCGCCGCGGGATGACGGGCGCGACGTCGCGCTCGAGCAGCGCGAGCAGCAGCTCCACCACCTCGATCCGGACCCCGGAGTGCCCGCGCCGCAGCGAGGACGCGAGCGCCAGCAGCATCCCGCGCACGATCTCGCGCTCCAGCGGCTCACCCGAGCCGATCGCGTGCGAGCGCAGCAGGTTGACCTGCAGCTGCGCCGCGTCGGCGGCGTCGATCCGCACCGAGGAGAGCTGACCGAACCCGGTCGAGACGCCGTAGACCACGCGGCCGGTCGCCAGCGCCGCCTCGACGACCGCGCGCCCGGCGGCGATCCGCTCGCGGTCGGCCGCGTCCAGCGGCGCCGGCGCGGCGCCGCGCGCGAAGGCCTCGAGCTCGTCGAGCGTCGGCATCTCAGCCGCGCCTGCGGCGCGCGGCTTCGCGCGCGGCCGGGTTGCCGTGCACGTCGTGGAGCAGGGCGAGCATCTGCGGCGTGTATAGCATCGGGACGGTGACGTCCGCCGCCGCCGACGCCCCGGATCCGCTCGAGATCTGCGGCCCGCATCTGACGCTGCGCTACGCCGGCCCGCAGGATGCGGCCGCGCTGTTCGAGCTCGCGCGCGACCCGGCCGTGACGCGCTTCTTCTCCTGGGGCCCGTACACGAGTCTCGAGCAGCCGCAGGCCTACATCGCCGGGCTGCCGGAGAAGCGCGAGCGCGGTGAGCTGCTCGACTTCCTGATCGTGCACGAGACGGACGGGCCGATCGGCGTGACCGGCCTCTCCGAGCTCTCACGCCGCAACCGGCACGCCACCGTCGGCTCGTGGTTCGGGCACCGCTGGTGGGGGAGCGGAGCCAACCGCGAGTCCAAGGCGATGATGGCGACGCTGGCGTTCGAGCACCTCGGGCTCGACCGTCTCACGGCGTGGGCCAACACGCGCAACGGACGCTCCCAGGTGGCGCTCGAGCGGGTCGGCTTCCGGCGCGAGGGCGTGCTCGGCGGCTGGCACCGTCACGGCGACGTGCTTCACGACGTGGTCGTCTTCGGGATGCTGCGCGCCGGCTGGAAGCGCTCGCCGCTCAGGTCCGTGCCCGTGCGGGTTCGCGGCACGCCGCCTGCGGCATTCGTGGTGGCCTGAGCCTGCCAGCTTCGTCGCCGGAACGAGAACGGTAGCGTTATTAGCTCTGCGCGTGATTCGGGATAACACGACATCCGTTCTGGTGGAAGAGCTGGAGGCGCTCGCGGCGGCCGGTCGACCCGGCGACCGGCTCCCCTCTGTGCGTGAGCTCATGCGCCGGCATCGCGCCGGGCCCGTGACGGTTCAGCGGGCGGTGCACGTGCTGGTCCGCCGCGGGCTCGTCGAGGCGCGGCCCGGCCAGGGCACGTTCATCGCGCCGCCGCCATCCGCCACGAGCGTCGCCCCCGACCATGCCTGGCAGACCGTCGCGCTCGGCGCGCGCACGCTCGACGCGCGCGCGCTGGAGGAGCTGCTGCGACCGCCGCCGGCGGGGATGCTGGTGCTCTCGACGGGCTACCTGCCGGACGAGCTGCAGCCGCGCGGCGCGCTCGGCCAGGCGCTCGGCCGCGCGGCCAGGCGTCCCGGCGCGTGGGGTGCGATGCCCGCTGAAGGGCTCGCGCCGCTGCGCGCGCAGCAGGCGGCGTGGCTGGGCGGCGGCCACACCTCCGAGGACGTGATCGTGACCGGCGGCGGTCAGTCCGCGCTCACGGCCTGCCTGCGCGGCCTGGCGCCGACGGGTGGCGCGGTGATCGTCGAGTCGCCCACCTACCTCGGCGCCCTGGCCGCAGCGAGTGCCGCGAGCCTCGTCCCGATCCCGGTGCCGAGCGACGCGCGCGGGATCCGGCCCGACCTGCTCGCCGACGCCCTGGCCGTCTCGGGCGCCCGGCTCGTCTACTGCCAACCGACCTTCGCCGTCCCGCACGGCGCCGTGCTCGCGCCGGACCGGCGCGCCGACGTGCTCGCCGCCGTGCGGGCCGCCGGCGCGTTCCTGGTCGAGGACGATCCGCTGCGCGACCTCGCCTTCGACCCGGAGCGGTTGCCACCGCCGCTCGCGCACGACGACCCCGACGGACACGTCGTCCACCTCACGACGCTGACGAAGATCGCGGCGCCCGGGCTGCGGATCGGCGCGATCGCCGCCCGCGGCCCGGCGCTGGCCCGGCTGCGCGCCGCGCGGGTGGTCGAGGACCTGTTCGTTCCCGGACCCTTGCAGGAGGCTGCCGTCGACCTGCTCGGCGCGCTCGCCTGGCCGCGCCACCTCAAGCGCCTGCGCGCCGCGCTGCGCGAGCGCAGCGACGCGCTCGTGGCCGCGGTGGATCGCGAGCTCGGTCCGGGGCGGGTCGCACGACCGAGCGGCGGCCTGCATCTGTGGGTGCGACTAGACCCAGGCGAGGACGACGTGGCACTGACCGAGCGAGCGTACCGGGCCGGCGTGAAGGCCTTCCCGGGCCGCCCGTGGTTCCCGGCCGAGCCGCCCGGGCCATACCTGCGCCTGACGTTCGCCGCCGAGCCGCCGGATCGCCTCGCCGAGGGGGTGCAGGTGCTCGCCGGGGTGCGGTGAGTGGACGGCGAGCGCCGGCGTACGCCGCCGTGCGCCGGGCGCCCGAGCGAGCGCTCAGTCGCGCCGCCGCTCCCAGGAGAACCCGCGCACGGCCAGCACGAGGCCGGCGGCGGCCCACAGCGCGAGCATCAGCAGCGCGCCCGCCTGGTCGGCGAGCCCGTCGCCGGTCACCATCGCCCCCGACAGGCCGTCGATCAGGTGCTTGAGCGGCAGGACCTCCGCGACCACGCGCAGGAACCCGGGCGCGTTGTCGGCGTCGTAGAAGACGCCGGAGATGAAGATCACCGGCAGGAACGCGGCGTTCACGTACGCGGGCGCGGATTCGAAGTTCGGGATCGCGTGCGAGAGCGCGACGCCGAGCGACGCGAAGCAGACGACGCCGACGACCGCGAACACGGCCAGCGCGGCCCAGTCCTGCGGCCACTGGAGCCCGAAGACCACGCTTCCGGCCGCGGTGATGAACGCCAACTGGAGCGCGGTGTTGGTGACGGCGTTGCCGGCGATGCCCGCGAGGTAGGCGGACGTCGGCAGCGGCGTGCCGTAGATGCGCTTGAGCACGCCCGACTCGCGCAGGTAGGTGATGTTCATGGCCAGCGCCGAGAACGTCGTCGACATCACGGCCATGCCGGCGATGCCGGGCACGATCACCTGCAGGTCGGCCTCGCGCTCGGAGAAGATCGCCCCGAACAACGCGAGGAAGATCAACGGGAGCAGGAAGTTGAAGAACGCCGCGCTCGGGTTGCGCCAGAACATCTTGCGCTCCAGCCGGTACTGGCGCCAGGCGGCGCGGCGCCACGCGACCGAGCTGCGCTGCGCGCGCGCCGAGCGCACCGGGTCGAGCGCGTGGTCGCTCACCCCGGCGCCACCTCGGCGGTGAGCTCGAGGTAGACGTCCTCGAGGCTCGGCTGCGTGACGCTCAGCTCGTGCACGCGCTCGCCGCGCGCCAGCGCCGCGCCGGTCAGCTCGTGCAGCAGCGGCGTCGGGTCCTCGGTCTCGCGCTCTCGCGGCGCGCCGTCGGCGTCGCGCCAGGCGACGCGGTAGCGGCGGCTCGCCGCGCCCAGCTCGCCCGGCGCGCCCTCGGCGAGGATCGCGCCGTCCTTGACGATCGCCACGCGATCGGCGAGCGCCTGCGCCTCGTCGAGGTAGTGGGTGGTGAGCAGCACGGTCTTGCCCAACTCCTGCAGCGAGCGCACCGTCTCCCACGCCTGGCGCCGGGCGGCGGGGTCGAAGCCTGTCGTCGGCTCGTCGAGGAACACCAGCTCGGGGTCTCCGATCAGCGCGAGCGCGAAGTCCAGCCGCCGCTGCTGGCCGCCCGAGAGCGTCCGCGTCCGCTGACCGGCCACCGCCTCCAAGCCGCTCAACGCGATCGTCCCGGCGACGTCGCGCGGCGCGTCGTAGAACCCGGCCCAGTGGCTGACCGCCTCCTGCACGGTCAGGTGCCGGTAGAGCCCGCTGGACTGCAGCACGATGCCGATCCGCTCGCGCAGCGCGCTCGGGCGCGGGCCCGGGTCCATGCCCAGCACGGCGACCCGCCCGGCGCTGCGCTGCCGGTAGCCCTCCAGGATCTCGACGGTCGTCGTCTTGCCGGCGCCGTTGGGCCCGAGCAGACCGAACACCTCGCCCCGGCGAACGGTGAACGAGATGCCGCGCACCGCCTGGTGTGCCCCGTACGCCTTGCTCAGGTCCTCGACCTCGATGGCGACGTCGGCGGTCATCTCGCCCATCATGGCAACCTTCCGCGCAACTCCATGCGCTGCGCCTGCATCGACATCGGGTCGAACACGACGCGGCTGCTGGTGGCCGACGCGGCGCAGGGGCGGTTGGCCGTGGTGGTCCAGCAGCGGGCGTTCACGCGCATCGGGCAGCGGGCCGACCCAACCGGCGCGATCCCGGAGGCCACGATCGGCGCGGTCGCCGACGTCGTCGCCGCGCAGTGCGCGGTGGCCGACGCGGCCGGCGTCGAGCGCCTGCGCGTCGTCGCCACGGCAGCCGTCCGGCACGCTCCCAACCGCGCCGCGCTGCTCGCCGCGCTGC
>JBPCNM010000174.1:0-3909 GCA_051001255.1 Solirubrobacteraceae bacterium | reverse complement strand
TCGTGACGGAGGACGAGCCGCCGGTCGCGCTGGCGCCGCGGCTGCGCGAGCGCTTCGACCGCCAGCTGCCGTACCTCGGGGAGCACGGCGACCCGGGAGCCGCGCAGTTGCGGCTCCGCGGCGCGCGTGTCGTCGTGCTCGGCTGTGGCGGGCTCGGCACCTGGGCGCTCGGCGCACTGGCCTCGACCGGGATCGGCCGGTTCGTGCTGATCGACGACGACCGCGTCGAGCTCAGCAACCTGAACCGCCAGGTGCTCTACGGCGAGCGCGACGTCGGGCGCCGCAAGGCCGATTGCGCGGCCGCGTGGCTGCACGGCTTCGATCCCGAGCTGGAAGTCACGACGCACCGCCACCGCGTCACGAGCGCCGCGGCGCTCGCGCCGATGCTCGAGGACGTCGACGTGCTGGTCCAGACGGCCGATCGCCCCGCCTACGCGATCGTGCGCTGGGTCGACGCAGCATGCCGCGCGGCCGGCGTTCCCTACATCCTCGGCGGCCAGCGCCCTCCGGTGCTGCGGGTCGGGCCCACCTTCATCCCGGGCCGGACCGCGTGCTTCTCGTGCCAGGAGACCGCACTCGCGCGCGCCTTCCCGCTCTACCTCGAGCTGTGCGCCGGCCGCGACGAGCGCCCGCCGCGCTCGATCACGCTGGGGCCGGCGTCGGGCATCGCGGGAACGCTGGTCGCGCTCGAGGTCATGCACCTGCTGCTCGGCCGCGACGTTCCGACCGCGGGGCGCGCGCTGCTGATCGACATGCGCACGCTCGAAAACAGATGGGAGGCGGTGGAGCGGCTGCCCGACTGCCCCGCCTGCCACCATCCGGCCGGTGACGCCTGATCCGCCCGGCCTGGACACCCGTCTCGCCAAGGCGCTCTCGCACCCGCTCCGCAAGCGGCTGCTGATGGCGTACACGAGCCGCGAGGCCAGTCCCAGCCAGGTGGCCGACGAGCTCGCCGCGCCGCTCGGCGACGTGAGCTACCACACCAAGCGGCTGCACGACTACGGATGCCTCGAGCTCGTCCGGGCCGTACGGGGGCGCGGCGGCGTGAAGCACTTCTACCGCGCCGTGGTCCACTACGAGGTGGGCGATCCGGAATGGAGCATGTTGTCGCCCGCGCTGCGCCGCACCGTGGCCGACCCGGTCGTCGCCCAGATCCTCGCGGACATGACGGCCGCGGACCAGACCGGTGCGCTGGGGGCGGAGGACATCCACGTCTCGCGGCTGCGCCTGGACCTGGACGCAACTGCCTGGGAGGAGCTGATGGAGCTGCTGCTGTCGGTGGTCGAACAGGCACAGCGGCTCAACCGCGAGAGCGCCGCACGGCGCGGTGGCCGGCCGGGCGACCGTCCCTCGGCCCTCGGGCTGCTGCACGTCCCGTCGGCTCCGGCGTAGCCGGTCAGCCCCAGAGGCCGGGCGAGGGCGCCGGCGCGAGCGGCTCCCGGCGTCCCGGCTGCTCGCGCGCGCGCTGCGCATGCTCCTCGCTCAGCGCCACCGCCCGGTCGAGGAAGCGGCGGACCACGCGCCGCTCGTCCTCGGTGAGCTCGACGCTCGCGCGCTCGAGATCGCTGACGAGCGGCCCGAAGGCCTGCTCCGCGCGCGTGACGAGCTCACGCGACAGCTCGAGCAGCACGCTGCGCCCGTCGGAGGGATGGCGGCGCCGCACGAGATGGCCCTCGGACTCGAGCCGCTGGATCAGCGCCGTGATCCCACCCGATGACAGGTCGAGCAGCCGGCCGAGCCCGCTGGGCGACAGGCGGCCATGCTGGGCGAGATGCGCCACGGCGAGCATCTCGGACTCGGAGAGCCCGAGCCGGCGGCTCATCGCCGTCCGATGGCGCGCCGATGCGAGGTCCCTGCGATTCAGGAGCTGGCGGATCGTCTCGTCGCCGGGCGGTGTCATCGTGTCCCTCGATGCTCGAGCGTTCTTGAGCTTTCGCTCAAGCCTAGCGCAGGCACAAGACGGACCCGCGCCATCCGGCGCCCGCCCTATCGTCACCTCCCACAGACGAAATCGCCCCGGGCGACGCGCGAACGTCCCCGGGGCCGGCACAGGAGTGAACCCTCCCATGCAGCCTCAGCGTAGTCCCGGCGCGCACGTCGCGCCCGCTCACGGAACGCGCGAGCACACCGTGCAGCGCATGGTCCTGCTCGAGCTCGTGCTCGCGCCCCCGCCCTTCACCGACGAGCTGACCGCGCTGGCGCTGCGCATCGGCGAGCCGCGGCACGAGGTCGAGCCGGCGCTCGCCGCGCTCGCGGCGGCGGGCCTGGCCGGCGTCGAGGGCGAGCTCGTCTGGGCCTCGGCGGCCGCGCGCTACCAGGAGGCGCTGTGGCCCGCGCGTCCCTGGTGAGGCGCCGTGACGACGGCCAGCACCGCCTCGTGCAGATGGCTGGTGATCCGCTCGGGCGACCAGGACAGGGTGCTGGTCTGGTCGAGCACCTCGCGAGGATCGCTCAGCGCGTTCCAAATCGACAGCGCGTAGGCGAGCTCGTCGTCGGTTGGCTCTGCGGGCGCCTCGCCGCCGTTCCGGGCCAGCATCGCACGCATCGTCGGCTCGACGTGGCGGAGGGAACGTTGCATCTCGGGCTCGTGGCGGGCTCGGCGGGCGAGGAAGCCTTCGGGGCTGCGGAGGTGGGCGAGCGCCGGCCCCCAGTCGATCACCGTCTCGACCCAGATGCGGCAGAGCTGGAGAAGTCTGCGCTCCGGGTCGGGGTCGGGTGCCTCGGTCGTCGTGGTGGTCCGGTGCTCGACGTCGTCGAGGAACCCCGCCACGAAGGCTTGGGCGACGTCGGAGGCTGACTGGAAGTGGCGGTAGGCGGTGGCGGTCGAGACGCCGGCGGCGGCGGCCACCTCCGCCAGCGTGATCTCGGCCTCGGTGGCGAGCAGGTCGCCGGCGGCGCGCAGAAGGCGGCTTCGACTCAGCTGGCCGTCGCGGCGGATGGGGTTCGATCGCGACGTGCGGGTGTGCTGGGACGGCCACGACGTGCTGGTCCTGGGTGGTTGATCGGACATCCCAGCAATCCTCCTTCCGCGGCGTCCGCGAGCGTAGCGGCGATCCTCCGGCCTCCGCACTTGACAGCACCTTCGCAGGGACCGCCGTGCCAGGCGACAGAATCGAGAACAGCCTCTCCTCTATGGCCCCCTCCTCGATCGCCGGCCACAGCGACCGGTGGCTGGCGTACTGCACCTCGTAGCGTCGCGCGTTGGCTCGGTCCGGCTCGAGCGCGGACGCGCGTGGTGCGAGCCGCGCACGCATCTCGGCCAGGGGACGTTGCTCGAGGCCCGCAGCGGCGAGCATAGCCGCGCCGATGACACCGGTTTCCGCCTCGTCCGGGACGAACGTGGGAAGGTTGGTCACGTCGGCCTTGATCTGGTTCCAGGTGGTGAGCTTGCTCGGCCCACCACAGACGACGAGGCGGTCGGCGACGGTGCCTTCGGGCGCTGTGGCTTCGATGAGGTGGCGGACTGACATCGCGACGCCTTCCAGGACCGCGCGGACGAGCGTCGCCGAGTCGTGGGGCGCGCGCAGGCCCACGAAGGCGCCTACCGATTCCGGATCCCACAGCGGGGCGCGCTCCCCTTCGAGATACGGCAGGAAGACCACGCCGGTCGGCGTAGCGGGGTGGCCGTCGATCATCCGTCTTAGCTTCTGCTGCTCGGTGGCGCCGACAAGCCGACTGACCCAGTCCAGGGCGCGCCCACCGGCCTGGGTGGGGCCGGCATGCCAGTAGCCGTCCGGGAGACGGAGGGTGCCTCGCACGGCGTCGGTGGGGATACGCGTCGCGGCGACCACCCCGGCAGCCTCAGATGTGCCGGCGACTTCGATCGCCGTGCCGGTCGGTGTCGCCCCGACGTCGAGCACCGCCGCGACCGATTCCATGCACCCTGCTACCACCGGCACGTCGCGGTAG
>JBPCNM010000173.1:0-3803 GCA_051001255.1 Solirubrobacteraceae bacterium | reverse complement strand
GTCCTGATCGGCGTGCGCGGCGTCGTGCGGCGCCGGCGGCGGCTCGTGCGTCACTGGCTGATGCCGTTCCGCAGCGACGAGGCGGATCCCGAGGCGGTGCGCCGGCTGCTGGAGACCTGGCACCAGCAGCTCCTGGAGCGCTGGTGGCGCCGGCCCGTCCTCGGTCAGCGCGGCGTCGCGCTCGAGATCGTGGCGGAGCCCGACGGCCAGGGCGGCCTCGAGGGGCGGCTGATCGTCGCCGCTCCGCCGGAGCTCATGACGGGCCTCGAGGGCAGCCTGCGCGCGTGCTACCCCGACGGCCGCCTGATCGACCGCGACGTGGCGCCCGGCGGGGTCGCGGAGGTCGTTCGCCTGAAGAAGCGCTTCGGCTTCATCCAGGCGCTCCGCACGCCCGACGACCATGACGGCCGCAACGTGGTCGATGCCGTGCTGGGGCAGATGGCCGCGCTGGGCGCGCCGGCGGTGGTGCAGCTCGCGATCGTTCCCACTCCGGCCTTCTTCGATCGCCGGTCGCGGCGGCTGTTCCGCGCGCGCGAGCGCAGCGCCGAGCGCGGCCGCGCCACCAACCCCGCCCAGCCCGGGCTGCGCTCGCAGGTGCTGGGACGCGAGCTCGAGGGCGGCCTCGCCGTGCAGCACCGGCCGCTGTTCTTCGTCGACGTGCGCGTCGGCGCGCCGACCTACCGCGCCTGCCAGGCGATCGCCGGCACGCTGCGCGGCGAATCCGGCGCCGAGAACCGGCTCGTCGAGCGGCACATGCGCCCGTGGGGTCGCGGACCGCTGTATCGAGCACGCCTCCGCGACGCGGTGGCCAACCCGCTGCCGAGCTGGCGGCTGGGCGTGCTGTCGTCCTCCGAGCTCGCCGCCCTCTGGCATCTGCCGTCGCCGGGACTCAAGCCGGTCGCGCTGCGCCGCTCCTCGGTGCCGCGCGCACCGGCGGCGCCGGACGTCAGCCGCGACCCGCGGCACGCGCTCGCCCGCGACGAGCGCGACATCGTCGGCATTCGGCCGGAGGACAAGTCCGACGGCCTCGGGCTGATCGGCGGCCAGAAGACGGGCAAGACGTCGGTCCTGTGCCAGACGGTGCGAGTGGACGCCGCCGACGACGAGTGCGCGGTGATCGTCCTCATGCCCAAGCCCGGCGACGCCCGCAAGGCGCTGTCGATGGTCCCGGCGCACCGCACCGTCCACTACCTCGACTTCGAGTGCCCCGAGTTCGGCATCAACCCGCTGCTGGCCGAGGGCGACGCCGGGATGGTGGCCGACAAGATCGTGGGCGCGTTCCGCGACGTCAACGAGGAAGGCGACATCAAGGGCTCCTCGGACCGCTTCCTGCGTCAGGCCGCGCAGGCCGCGATCGCCGCCAGCCGCGCGGGTGCGCTCGATGCGCCGCCGAACCTGTGGGACATGTACCGGATGCTGCTGCCCAGCGAGACGGCGTTCCGCGACCACGTCGTGGGGGCGATCTACGGTGACCCCCGGTTCACCGACACGGCGACGTTCTTCGGGCGCGACCTGCCCAGCGACCTTCGCGATGCGCTCGTGAACACGACGAGCAAGCTGGACGCACCGCGCAACAAGATCCTGCGGTTGATGGTCGAGTCGCTCGACAAGGTGCTGCGCCACCCGGTCCAGCTCTCGATCGACGACGTGATCCGCAAGCGGGAGGTGCTCATCGTCGACGGGAAGATGGGCACGTTCGGCAGCGACAACTGCAGGGTGATGATGCAGTTCATCCTCTCGATGCTCTACGGAGCGATGCAGCGCCAGCAGCAGCTTCCGGAGGAGCAGCGGTCGCGAGTCGCGCTGAAGGTCGACGAGGCGCACCTCGTCGTCAACGACAGCTTCGCGGACGCGCTGGCGACGCTGAGATCGGCCGGGCTCGAGGTCGTGGCGGCCTGGCAGTACGGCGAGCAGATCGTGGAGCCGAAGCTGCGCGCCGGCATGATGAGCCTGCTGCGCCAGCGCTGCATGTTCTCGATGGGCGAGTCCAAGGACGCGCGCGAGATGACCGACATCGCGATGTCGGTCTACGTCGACATGATCCGCGACGACCCCGAGTCGCGCGCTCGGATGCGGATGACGCCCGACGTCATCTTCAACCTCCCCAACCACCGGACGCTGTGCTCCTGGATCAGCAAGGGCGCCCGCAGCCCGGCCTTCGTGGCCGAGACGATCCCGCTCGTGACCGACGAGGCGATCGTCGCGCACCACCTGGAGGCCCAGGCCGCCCGCGGCGGCTTCGTCCCCGACCGGTTGCCGAACCCGCTGCCGCCGTTCGGCGAGGACGCCGCGGCGGCGGTGCCCGTGGGCGTGGAGCTCGTCGGCGTCGCTCCGAGCAACGGCGGCCCGCCCGACGGCAACGGCAACGGTGCCCTCGACGAGCACGCGGTGGCCGCGTTCGACCCGTCGGCGCAGTCCGTCGAGCGGCCGAACGACCGGGCGACCCGTGTCGCGCGCCCGGCGCCCGAGTCCTACACCGAGCTCGACCTCGACGACGTGCGCGCCATCGCCTGGGACAACCTGACCGTGCTGGCGCCCGACAGCCGCCACGAGCCGACCCGGCGCGAGCTGGAGGTCATGGCGGCGCTGTGGCGTTACCGCTTCCTGTTCGCGGGGCAGATCCGGCGGCGCTGGTGGTCCGACAGCACGCTGCGGGCATGCCAGCAGGGGCTGACGCGGATGGCGAAGGCAGGCTGGGTGCGCCGGTTCCAGTTCACGACCTCCGAGTCCGGCGCCCGCCAGCGCGTCTACTGCCTCACCCGCGACGGCTTCGACGTCGGGCGCGCGCACGTCGGCGCGAGGGGACCGTACATCGACCCCGACGCGGACTGGCGCGAGCCGCCGGCCGGCGATCCGCGCGCGATCCTGCGCGACCTCCACGTCAACGGCTGGGTGATGGCGCTGCAGGCGCTCGCGCCCAAGGCGGTCCGCAGCTGGCGCGGCGCGGCGGAGAGCCGCCTGCGCGCGCCGCGCCGGCGCGAGCGCGGCGAGTGGGTCGAGCTCAAGCCCAGCGACGTGCCAGTCGGCGGCAATCGCCAGCTGCGCGACGTCGCGCTCGACCGGCTCCCCCCCGTGGCGCCAGCCGCGACCGTCGAGCTGCGCATCGAGGTGCCGCAGGCGCCCGTGCGATTCGACCTGCTCGTCGAGCTCGACCGGGCGCGCGGCGCCGGCTACAACGAGGAGAAGTTCCGTCGCTACGACCTGCTCGTGGCCGGCTGGTTCCGGATGCTGAACCGCTACCAGACGCTCGGAGTCCCGCCCGTCGTCGTCTTCGTCTGCGAGGATGAGCGCCAGGCCGAAACCTACGTGCGCACCGCGGACAAGGTCGTCACGGCCCGCCTCGCCGAGGCCGGCACGCCGGAGGCCGAGTGGCCGTGTCCGGGTCGCCGCCAGCTCTTCTTCGTCTGCGAGCGCGACGTGCACATGGGCTCGCTGACGGCGCTTGCCTTGCCGGAGCTGCCGCGTGAGCTGCGGATGAAGCTGCACGGGCCGAAGGCGGGCGCCTGCCATGCGCGGCGGGTGCAGCTGATCGACCGCGCGCTGCTGGGGCTCGCCGAGGAGGTGCCGGTCGGATGACGAGCGTCGAGGCGCATCCCAACTCCGCCCCGCCGCCGCTCGAGGCGATCGCCGCCGTCGCCGGGCGGCTCGAGGACGAGGGCTTCTTCGCCCCCTGCCCGGGCCTGCGGGCGGAGGTCGTGGCGTACGTCGCGGGAGCGCGCGACGACAACGTCGAGCGTCATCTCGGCGTCTGCCTCGACTGCGCGGCGGCGGTCGACGCGCTCCTGCGCGCCGTACGGGCGCAG
>JBPCNM010000172.1:0-3162 GCA_051001255.1 Solirubrobacteraceae bacterium | reverse complement strand
CCCGCGGACCGGCGCCGCGCGCCGGCCGCCGAGGAGTGGAGCGGTCCGCGCGACCGCCGCCGCGCCCAGCCGGCCGAGCTGGCGATGCTGGAGCGTGCCCAGCGCCTCGACCTCTCGGTCATCGCGGACGCTTCCGCTCCGCACGCGATCGTGCAGCCGCGTGACGGCGCGACCGCCGCTGGCCCGGCCGCGGGCCGGTGGGACGCATGGCCCGGCACGGGCGAAGCCGGCCCGGCTGGCCGGCGCACCAAGGTGATCACCGGGCGGCCCGACGGTTCGCAGCGTCCGTTGCGGAGCACGTCGGTCGACCGCCGCCGCCCGTCGAGGACCCCGGCGGAGTGGGTGGGAGCGCGGCCCGAGCGCATCGTCGCCTGGGCGTTCGCGCTCGGCCTGTTGCTCATCCTCATCGCCATCTCGACCGCCGACGCGGCGACCGTCTGAACACGCGCGCCCGGCGCGCTCACCGCAGCCGGCCGCCCAGCGGCCGAACCCGCACGCGCCATCCGGACGTCCGCGTCTTGCGAGGAGGCGAGGCCGCTTCTATCCTTACGAAGGGTAAGAAAGGCGTCCCTCCCCACACCAGCCTCGTAAGGGTTCACATGAAGACGCAGATGAGCCGCTTCCACATCCACGACGACCTCAGCGCGCCCGAGGGCTCGCTGCCGGTGTTGAAGGGAGCGATGGCCTCCGGCGGGCAGCTCCCCAACTTTCTCGGCGTCCTCGCCGGCTCGCCCGCCGCCCTGCGCGCCTACGCCCGCTTCCGCTCGGAGCTCCGCCACGGCAGCCTCACGCTGCCCACGCTCGAGCGGATCGCGCTCGCCGTCGCCGAGCACTACCGCAGCCAGCCCGGCCTGGCGATCCACACGCGCATCGCGCGCCAGGCGGGGGTCGGGATCGACGAGGTCGCCGCGGCCCGCGACTGGGAGTCCTCGGACCCGCGCGAGGCGGCGCTGCTGCGCTACCTGCGCGCCCTGCTCGAGCAGCGCGGCCACGCCCCGGTGCACCTGCACGAGGAGGCCCGCGAGGCCGGCTGGACCGACGAGCAGCTGCTCGAGGCGATCGCCTACGTGACATTGGAGTCGCTCACCGCGATGGTCAACGTCGCGGGCGAGGTCCCCGTCGACGGCTCGTTCGAGGACGCGCGCGTCCTGCGGGCGGCGTAGGCTGCAGACGATGCTCCCGGCTTGCCAGACCACGCGGGCCCGCGTCGCCGTGGCGACGATGGACCCGCCCGACGCCTCGTGCTGCCCCAAGCTGCATGAGGCCGTCGAGCTGATCGGCAAGCGCTGGTCGGGGGCGATCATCGTCGTCCTGCTCGAGGGCGGCGCGATGCGCTTCTCCGGGATCGCCCAGGCGATCCCGCAGCTCTCCGACAGGCTGCTCTCCGAGCGCATGAAGGAGCTCGAGGCGCGCGGGATCGTCGAGCGCCGCGTGCAACCGGACTCGCCCGCGCGGGTGGAATACGAGCTGACCGAGATGGGCCACGAGCTCGCCCCCGCGCTGCAGCAGCTGAAGTCCTGGTCTCACCGCTGGCTGCCCTGAGGCCCGCCGGCTTGTACGGCCGGTCCAGTGCCGCTCGCCCGCGGCTGCACTAGGCTGCCGCGCACCATGGACTCGCCCAGCACGCCGCAGGACGTCAAGGCGCTCGCCGAGGAGCGCGGGATCCGCTTCATCCGCCTCTGGTTCACCGACATCCTCGGCCAGCTGAAGTCGTTCTCGATCAACGCCGCCGAGCTCGACGGCGCCTTCGAGGGCGGCATGGGCTTCGACGGCTCCTCGATCACCGGCTTCAACGCGATCGAGGAGTCCGACATGATCGCGATGCCGGATCCGACCACGTTCGCTGTGCTTCCATGGCGCCCGGAGGACGAGGGGGGCGGCGTCGCGCGCATGTTCGCCGACATCCGCACGCCGGAGGGCGAGCCCTACGAGGGCGATCCGCGCCACATCCTGCGCCGCGCCGAGCAGCGCATGCAGGCGATGGGCTTCGACTCCTTCAACGTCGGCCCCGAGCTCGAGTACTTCCTGTTCAAGGACTCGAGGTCCACCGAGGTGCTCGACGAGGGCGGCTACTTCGACCTGACCACGCTCGACGCGGGTTCGGACGTCCGGCGCGAGACCGTGCTGGCGCTGGACAAGCTCGGCATCCAGGTGGAGTACTCCCACCACGAGGTCGGCCCGAGCCAGCACGAGATCGACATCCGCTACGGCGACGCGCTCAAGATCGCCGACGACTGCATGACCTATCGGATCACGGTCAAGGAGTACGCGCTCAAGAACGGCTGGCACGCGACGTTCATGCCCAAGCCGCTGTTCGGCGAGAACGGCTCGGGCATGCACACCCACCAGTCGCTGTTCCAGGGCGCGTCCAACGCGTTCTACGACGCCGACGACAAGTACTTCCTGTCCGCCGTCGGCAAGGCGTTCATCGCCGGCCAGCTGCGCCACGCGCGCGAGATCTGCGCGATCTTCGCCCAGTGGGTGAACTCCTACAAGCGCCTCGTGCCGGGCTACGAGGCGCCGGTCTACGTGGCCTGGAGCCGGCGCAACCGCTCCGCGCTCGTGCGCGTGCCGCTCTATCACCCCGGCAAGGAGAAGGCGACGCGGATGGAGCTGCGCTGCCCGGATCCGGCGTGCAATCCGTACCTGACGTTCGCGACGCTGCTGCAGGCGGGGCTGGAGGGGATCGAGAAGGGCTACGAGCTGCCCGAGCCGATGGAGAAGAACCTGTACCACCTGGCGCCCGACGATCGCCGCCGGCTGGGGATCGAGCAGCTCCCGGAGACGCTCGGCGATGCGATCGAGCTGACCGCGGAGTCCGAGCTGGTGCTGCGCACGCTCGGCGAGCACACCTTCAACCGCTTCATCGAGATCAAGCGCCAGGAGTGGGAGGACTACCGCGTGCAGGTCACGCCGTGGGAGCTCGAGCGTTACCTCGGGATTCTCTAGTCCCCGACCAGGGCGGTGCACATGTGCGTGGCGAACCTGCTGACGATCGTTCGGCTGCCGGCGCGGACTTGCGCTTCTCGGCGCGCCTATGTCCGAGCGCGGCCCGCGCCTGCTGGACGCGACCACATGGGCGGGCGCTTGGTTGCGATCCCGGCCGAGGCGGCACGCTGCCTCTCCGGCCCCGTGATCGGGCGCCCGGCGAACCCGGCGCCA
>JBPCNM010000171.1:0-2578 GCA_051001255.1 Solirubrobacteraceae bacterium | reverse complement strand
TCGGTCCGATCTTGTCCTCGATCCGGTCGGCCGCCCCTGCGAGGGCGCCGGCGTCCGCGATGTCGGCGGGCACTCCGAGGGCCCGCCGCCCGGCCGCCTCGACCTCGCGCCGTGCGTTCTCGAGCCGCCCCTCGCCGCGCGCGATCAGCACGACGTGGGCGCCGCGGGCCGCGAGCTCGCGGACGGTCGCGCGCCCGACGCCCGCGGAGGCGCCGGCGACCACCACCACCTTGTCGTGCAGGTCCATTGGCCTGCCGGTGCCCGTATCGTCGGCTGCGCAGTCTCCTAGACTCACGGCCCGATGAGCGACCTGCTCGGACGCACCCGCTGGGAGCCCGCCGAGGCCGAGGCGCGGATCCTCGCGCGCTGGCTGGAGTCCGGGCTCCTGCACCCGGAGCCGGGCGGCACGGCGGACGAGAACTTCTCGATCGCCGTCCCGCCGCCCAACGTGACCGGCGCGCTGCACATGGGGCACGCGCTCAACGGCTCGGTGCAGGACACGCTGATCCGCTACCACCGGATGCTGGGCAAGCGCACGAAGTGGACGCTCGGCACCGACCACGCGGGCATCGCGACCCAGACGCAGGTCGAGAAGCTCCTCAAGCGGGAGGGCACGAGCCGGGAGGCGATCGGCCGCGACGCGTTCGTCGAGCGCGTGTGGCGCTGGCGCGAGGAGTACGGCGGGATCATCTTCGGCCAGTTCCAGCGGCTCGGCGCCTCGATGGACTACGAGGAGGAGCGCTTCACGCTGGACCCGAGCTACGTGCGCGCGGTGCAGAAGGTGTTCGTCGACCTCTACGACAAGGGCCTGATCTACCGCGACAACCGCATGGTCAACTGGGACCCCGGCTCGCGCTCGGCGATCTCCGACCTCGAGGTCGAGGACCGCGAGATCACCGACACGCTGTACTACGTCGACTACCCGCTCGCCTCCGGCGTCGGGTCCGTCACGGTCGCCACCGTGCGCCCCGAGACGATGCTGGCCGACACCGCGATCGCGGTGCACCCCGACGACGAGCGCTATACGCGCCTCGTGGGGGAGTCCGCGATCCTGCCGCTCGTCGGGCGCCGGCTGCGGATCATCGCCGACCCCTACGTCAAGCCGGAGTTCGGCACCGGCGCGCTGAAGATCACGCCCGGCCACGATCCCAACGACTTCGAGATCGGCCGCGCCCACGGCCTCGAGCAGATCGTCGTCATCGGCGAGGACGGGCGCATGACCGACGCCGCCGGCGAGCGCTTCGCGGGCCTGGCCGCGCTGGAGGCGCGCGCGGCAGTGGTCGCCATCCTGCGGCAGGACGGCGCGATTGCCCGTACGGAGCCCTACACCCACGCGGTGCCGTTCTCGGACCGCTCGGGCGAGCGGATCGAGCCCCTGGTCTCGCTGCAGTGGTTCATGGCGATGGAGGACCTCGCTCGGCCGGCGATCGACGCGGTGCTCGACGGGCGCCTGCGCGTGCACCCGGAGAGCCAGCGCAAGCGCTACCTCGACTGGCTGGGGAGCATCCGCCCGTGGTGCATCTCGCGCCAGCTGTGGTGGGGCCACCAGATCCCCGTCTGGTACCGAGGCGAGGAGACCTACGCCGGGATGCAGCCGCCCGAAGGCGACGGCTGGGAGCGCGACCCGGACGTGCTCGACACGTGGTTCTCGTCCGGGCTGTGGCCGTTCGCCACGCTCGGCTGGCCCGACGACACCCCCGAGCTGCGCGCGTTCTATCCGACCGACGTGCTCTCCACGGGCCGCGACATCCTGTTCCTGTGGGTCGCCCGCATGGTCATGCTGGGGCTCGAGTTCACCGGCGACGTGCCGTTCGCCGACGTCTACAACCACTCGACGATACTCGCCCCGGACGGCCGCCGGATGTCCAAGTCGCTCGGCAACGGGATCGATCCGCTCGACGTGATCGACGAACACGGGGCGGACGGCACGCGCTTCGGACTGCTCGCCATGTCCTCCACGCAGGACGTGCGCTTCTCCGCGGAGAAGGTCGTGCAGGGGCGCCAGCTCGCCAACAAGCTGTTCAACGCGTCGCGGCTGGTGCTGCTGCGCGTGCCCGACGGCGTCGAGCTCGACGGCGCGCCGCCGCGGCCGCAGGCGGTCGAGGACGCCTGGATCCTGTCGCGGCTGCAGCGCGCGAAGGCGGAGACGGCACGTGCGATCGAGGAGTTCGAGTTCCACCGCGCGGTGCTCGGCGTCTACGACTTCGTCTACGGCGAGCTGTGCGACTGGTACCTCGAGATCGTCAAGCCGCGGCTGTACGCGGACGACAACGAGCCGGTCGGCCGGTTCGCGCTGGGTGTGCTGGCGGAGACGCTGGCGCTCGCGCATCCGGTGATCCCGTTCGTGACCGAAGAGATCTGGTCCCACGTGCCCGGCGCCGACGGACTGCTGATGGCACAACGCTGGCCGGCGGCCGACGACGGGCTGATCGAGGCCGAGGCCGAGGCCGAGGTCGCGCGCGCGATCGCCGCCGTGCAGGAGCTGCGCGGCTGGCGGGACCGCATCGGCGCGGCGCCCGCGGCCGTGCTGCCCGCGCGCCTGCAGGCCGACGGCTACGCGCGCACCGCCGAGCACGTC
>JBPCNM010000170.1:0-3181 GCA_051001255.1 Solirubrobacteraceae bacterium | reverse complement strand
TCCGCGTCGCTGTCGACGAAGCTCCAGGGCCGCGCCAGCCGCTTCATGCCCGATAAGGCGACGGCGGAGATGCATCGCCGGATGGCCGAGCCCGGATCCGCGAAACGGGAGAGCTAGCGCCGCCCGGGTGCGCCGCGTCGGCCAGTATCGCCTCGAGCCGGAGCGCCAGCGCCGGCCACGTGAAGCGATCCAGCGCGGCCCGCTCGGCGCGGCGCGCGCGACGCAGCCGCTCGGCCGGGCGGTTGACCGCGTCGACGAGCGCGTCGGCGAGCCCGGCGGGGTCGTCGACGCCGAACAGCCAGCCCGTCTCGCCGTCGTCGATGATCTGCGCCGGGCCCAGCGACCCCGCGGCGACGGCGGGCACGCCGCACGCCATCGCCTCGACGATCACCTGCCCGAAGCTCTCGCGTACGGACGGGAGCACGAGCAGGTCCGACGCGGCGAGCAGCTCGGGCAGCTCGGACTGGTCGTGCCAGCCCGCCAGCAGCACGTCGGGCACGGCGAGCCGCTCGATCGTCTGCGCCGGGTGCTCGCCCTCCCACTCCCCGGGGTGGCCGCCGACGAGGACGAGCGAGACGGGCGCGTCCATCCGTGCACGCGCGCCGGCGAAGGCCTCGAGCAGCAGCGGGAGGCGCTTGGTCTCCGTGAAGCGGCCGACGTAGACGATCACCGGACCGCGCTCCAGCGCGTCCAGCGCGCGCTCGTCGTAGCGCACGCTCCCGGGCTCTTCGCCCGGCCGCCATCCGCGCGGCTCGTCGACGAGCACCCGGCGCCAGACGGCGCGCCGGTCCGCCTCGAGCGGCCGGAACGCCAGCGGGTCAAAGCCGTTGGGCACGGCGACGAAGCGGTCCGGCTCGAGGTCCAGCAGCCCGATGGCGCGCTCCTGGTTGCCGGGGGCGACGACCATCCTCCGGCAGCGCCCCGCCCACGTGCACAGCCGCCGCGCCCACTCGGGCCCGTGCGGCCAGCGGTCGGGCCGGGCGGCGATCGCCTCGAGCAGCAGCAGCTCGGTGCCGTGGAGGTGCCCGACGACGGGGACCTCGGGGGCGACGCGCGCCGCCGCCGCGTTGAGCGGCGTGAGGTGGTGCAGGTAGAGCACGTCGGCCGCGGCCGCGTCGACCGCCCGCAGCTCGCGCGCCCATGCCTCGACCTGGTGCGCGTAGGCGGCGCCGTCGAGCGCCGCGAACACGCGGTCGGGAGCCCCGGGACGGTCCTCGAAGGACGGCTGCAGCGGGGCCGTCCCCGGCGCGGTGGCGAAGCCCATCGGGTCCGCGGCGTCCAAGGCGGGCGTGAAGTCGACGGCGTGCAGATCGATGCCGGCGTAGAAGCCGGCGGCGTCGCCGAGGCCTTGGCGCGACCCGGCGACGAGCGTGAGGTCGACGCCCGCGTCCGCGAGCGCGCGGCAGAGGGCTCGCGTGACGAACGCCGATCCGCCGCGCGGGAAGAAGAGCGTTCCGGACACCACACGTAACGCAGTCGTCAACAGACCGACAGTATGGCAGCCGCACGGCGAACTTAGGCGGCGAGCGCGAGCACGAGCGCGGTGGCGATCCGCCGGCCCTCGAGCAGCTCCACCCCGTGCATCTCGCGCGGGCGGTTGACGAGCTCACCATCGCAGACGAGCGAAGCCGAGCCACCGCCGTCGAGGTTGAGCGCGGAGCGGGCGCCGAGCCCGACGAGCGCGTCGGCCAGCTCACCGAGCGTGAGACCCGCCTCGGTTGCGTGGCGGCCGTCGCACGCGACGGCGAGCAGATGCTCGGCTGTCAGCGCGAGCGCGCAGCGTGGATGGCGCCCGTCGCTGATGTCCGAGTCGAACTGGTGCGCGCCCGCCGAGAACCCCTCGTCGTCGGCGTCGGTGATCGCCGACGCGCCGTCGCGCACCAGCAGCGGACCGGCCTGCAGCAACTCGCCCGTGCTCGCGGTGAGATCGGGACGCCGCGCGATCGTCACGGCGCCCCGGGTCACCTGGACGCAGGCGCGCTCCGCCCCCCACGGCGCGGCGAACGGCACGTGCTCGACCGGCGCGCCCGCGATGCGCAGCTCGCCCAGCGGGGCGTTGCCCGGCCGTAGGAAGAAGCCGCCGACGATCGCGTGCGCCGCACCCGTGCGCCGGCACCAGCGCACGAGCGACTCCTGCCCGCTCAGCCGCGCCACGCGCACCTCGACGGCAGCGAGCGGGAACGCCGCGACGTGCAGCGTCGTCGCCCCGCCGTCCGGCAGGCGCGCCCGCATGCGGGTCAGGGACGGCGTCGGGCGCGAGGACAGGAGCGCTGGATGAGCGTACGCGCGCATCGAGTCGGACCGGGGACGATGCTATGCGCTCGCCCGGTCGCCGACGTTGCCAGGCTGTGACGCCGGTCAGCGCGCGCACGGTGCGGGCCGCCGGCGCAGGTGCCGGATCAGCTCGACCGAGAGGGTCACCGTGAGCGAGAGGCCCAGGCCGAGCGCGAGGCCCTTGAGCGGCTGGTCCTCGAATGCGGCGCCGCCGAGGTAGCCGATCAGTGCGGAGTACGCGCCCCACGACACCGCGGCGATGCCGTCGAACGGCGAGAACGAGCGCAGCGGGTGGGCGACCGCGCCCGCGGTGAGGGTGATCGCGGTCCGGGCGCCCGGGATGTAGCGACAGACGATCAGGATCGTGCCGCCGCGGTCCGCGAGCAGCCGGCGCGCACGCTCGAACGCCGCGGCCTTGCGGCTGCCGGGCCTGAAGCGTGCGAGCAGCCGCCCGCCCGCGGTGCGCCCCAGCAGGTAGGACACGTGGTCGCCGGCGAACGCGCCCAGGGCGGCCGCGACGATGACCCCGGCGAGGATCGGCTCGCCGGTCGCGGCGAACACGCCGGCGGTGATCACCAGGCTCTCGCTCGGCACGGCCGGCGCCATCACACCACCGCACGCATTAGGGTGCCCTAAGATGGCTGGAGTCATATCAGACCGAAACGGTACGTGTTAGGGTGCCCTAACGCGGTCGGCCGCGTTCGGCGGCCGGCCGCGATCGACCACTGGTGACCACGCGGAGGACGGCGGAGCGATGACCCCAAGAGGAGTACGCGTGATGGTGGCGGCGGTACTCGCCCCCGCGATGCTGGCGCTCGGCGCCTGCGGCTCGGACTCGAACGAGGACGCGCGGTCGACGCCCGCGCCCGCGGCAGCGGCCGGCGAGGACCTCGGCGCGATCAAGACC
>JBPCNM010000169.1:0-10718 GCA_051001255.1 Solirubrobacteraceae bacterium | reverse complement strand
GATCCAGGCGGCGCGGGCGAGCGCGCTCGAGGACTTTGTCGACGTCCGCACGGCGCTCGAGCCGCTCGCGGCGCGGCGCGCCGCCGAGCGCGCGACCCGGAGCGAGCAGAGGCAGCTCGAGGCGGTCGTCGCCGACCACGCCGACACGATCGACGCGTTCACGACGCTCGACACGCGCTTTCACATCGCGGTGGCGCGCGCGAGCGGCAACCGCCTGCTGCTGGCGCTCGTCGAGCGCGCACGCGAGGACTTCTTCGCCTGGGCCAACGACCTGTGGTTCCGCCTGGACCTGCAGGCGCGCGACGACGCCCAGGCCGAGCTCGACCAGAGCATCGCCGAGCACCGCCCGATCGTCGACGCGATCGTCGCGGGCGACGCCGGCGGGGCGGAGCGGCTGATGCGGGCGCACGTCGCCAAGGGCGCCGACGACTACCGCGAGCTCTTCAGGCGGGCGCACGAGCGCTGACGAGCCTTGCCGGGCGCGCCGCGGTGCGCTACCGTCGGAGCCGATCGGGTCTACCACGGATCCATAATGGACATGACCGTCACCGAACCACGCAGCGTGGCGCAGCCGCTGACCGCGGGCGCGCTCGTCGTCCGCAGCCTCGAAGCCCACGGCGTCGAGCTCGTCTTCGGCATCCCCGGGACGCACAACCTCGCGATCTACAAGGCGCTGAGCGAAAGCACGATCCGGCACGTGACGCCGCGCCACGAGCAGGGCGCGGGCTACGCCGCCGACGGCTACGCGCGCGCGTCGGGCCGCCCCGGCGTCGCGATCGTCACCACCGGCCCCGCGGTGCTCAACGCCGCCACCGCGGCCGCCCAGGCGTGGTCGGACTCCGTGCCGCTGCTGCTGCTGGCGCCCGGCATGCCGCTCGGCCGCCCGGCGGCGCGCACCGGCTACCTGCACGAGATGCTCGACCAGCGCGGCGCGATGAGCGGCGTCGTCGAGCGCGCCGTCCGGACGGAGACCCACGCCGAGCTGGCGCGGGAGCTGGCGGATGCGTTCGCGGCGTTCGCCGGCGGCCGGCCCCGCTCCCGCTTCATCGAGATCCCGCTCGACCTGCTCGAGCAGGAAGTCGACGCCGCCGCGCTGACGGCGCCCGTCACCGCGCGCCGCTCCGCGGACCCGGATGCCCTCGGTCGCGCGGCAGAGCTGCTGGCCGGCGCCCGCCGCCCGCTGCTGCTCGCGGGCGGTGGCGCGCACGGCGCGGGCGCGGAGCTCGCCGACGCACTCGAGCGCGGCATCCCGGTGCTCACCTCGACCAACGGCAAGGGCTGCGTCGACGAGCGCCACGCGCTCGCGTTCGGCGCGCGCTACGGCCTCGGCTCCGCGCAGCAGCTGATCGAGGACGCCGACGTCCTGCTGATCGCCGGCTCCGAGCTCGGGCAGGCGGACTTCTGGGGCGCAGGCCTCGCGCCGCGTGGCGACATCGTGCGCATCGATCTCGACCCGGCCCAAGTCCACGGCAACGTGGCCGCCGACGTCGCGCTGGTGGGCGACGCGGGGCCGACGCTCGCCGCGCTCCTGGACGGCGTGCCCATGGTCACCGCCGACGGCGAATGGCTGGCGCGGCGCGCCGCGATCGACCGCGAGGCGGCCGAGACCGGACGCCGCTGGGCGGGCGTGTCGGCCGCGCTGGAGGCGGCGCTCGCGCCCGGCGACGTGCTCGCCGCCGACAACGCGATGGTGGCCTACAACGGCCTGCTCGGCTCGGTCCGGCTCGGCGCCCGCAGCCGCTTTGCGTTTCCCACGGGCTTCGGCACGCTCTGCTACGCGCTCCCCGCCGCGATCGGCGCGAAGCTCGCGCGGCCCGAGCGCCGCGTCGCCGCGGTGCTCGGCGACGGCGGGATCATGTTCACCGTGCAGGAGCTGGCGACGGCCGCCGAGCTTGGGCTGGCGCTGCCGGTGGTGGTCTCGCTCAACGGCGGCTACGGGGAGATTCGGCGCGAGATGGCCGAGCAGGGCTTCGCGCCGCTCGGCGTCGACCTCGCGCCCGTCGACCTGCCCGCCGTGGCGCGCGCGTTCGGCGGCCACGGGCTCGCGCTGCCCGACGCCGGCGGCCTGCCCGACGCGCTCGAGGCGGCGTTCGAGCGGCCGCGGCCCACGCTGATCACCTTCCCGGAGTGATCGCGATGACCGACTGAAACCGGCTGATTCGGGAGCCGCTGCGCGACCTGGGGCCCTACGTCCCCGGCTCGAACGCGGCCGCGGTGCGCGCGCGCCACGGCATCGACGACCTCGCGCGGCTGAACTGGAACGAAGGCCTGTTCGGGCCGCTGCCGGGGGTGCTGGAGGCGACGGCCGCCCGGCTCGGCGAGGCGTGGATGTACCCCGAGGCCGCCTACGGCGAGCTGGTCGAGGCGGTCGCCGGCTGGCTCGGCGTGCCGCCCGCCCAGGTGCTGCCCGGCCACGGGATCCAGGCGCTGGTGCTGACGATCATCTCGGCGCTCGTCTCGCCCGGCGATCGCGTCGTCGTGCCGCGGCCGACGTACGGGCTCTACGCGCCGGCCTGCCAGGCGGCCGGTGCCCACGTCCACCGCGTCGACTGCCCCGACCTGCGGCTCGACCTCGAGCGGATCGCCGCCGCCGCGCACGACACCGGCGCGAAGCTCGCGTGGATCTGCGATCCCAACAACCCGACCGGTGCGCGCCTGGATCCGGCGGAGTGGGCCGCGTTCCTCGACGCCCTGCCACCGGACTGCATCGCGATCGCCGACGAGGCCTACGTCGACTACATCCGGCCCGACGAGCGCACGCCGCGTCTGGCCGACGTCGCCGACGGCCGGCGCGTGATCGTGCTGCGGACGTTCTCCAAGGTGTTCGCGATCGCGGGGCTGCGGCTGGGCTACGCGGTCGTCGACGCGGCGCTCGCCACCTACCTGCACTCGGTCCAGGAGCCGTTCAACGTCAACCTCGCCGCGCTCGCCGCGGGCGCCGCGGCGCTCGCGCATCCCGAGCAGGTCGACGCCCGGCGCGAGGAGACGATCGCGTGCCGGGAGCTGCTCGTCGACCGGCTGCGCGCCGGCGGCCTCGAGCCGGTGCCGTCGGCCTCGAACTTCGTGCTCGTCCCCCTGCCGCTCGCCGACGACCTCGCGGTGACCGACCAGGTCGCGCGGCGCGGGATCCTGATCCGGCCCGGAACCGAGTTCGGCCTGCCCGGCCACGCCCGCATCACGGTCGCGCCGGCGCCGCTGATGGAGCGCGTGGCGGAGGAGCTGATCACGGCCTGCCGGGTGCCTCGAGCCGCGGCGGCAGCGCCGAGTGAGTGAGTGACGGCCGTCCCGGCCCATCTCCGCCGCGATCCTCGACGCGGCCGGTCGCGCGCGACTAGACCGACGCGGCGTCCAGCTTGCGCGTGCCGTCGCAGGTGGAGAACGCCATCGAGACTTCGCCCTTGAAGCGGCCGGCGCGCAGGCGGCCGGTCTGCAGCACGCGCGCGCCGCTCCTTGCGCTCGAGAGCCCGGTGACCGAGCCGTCGGGGGCGATCCGCGCCGAGCGCAGCACGCTGGAAGCTCACGGGGATGGCGCCGGGATCGGCTGCGACGACCTCGCCGTAGGACGATCGGCGACGGCAGGGCGACCGAGGCGAGCGCTCAGGCCGCGATCCTGGCCCCATGCGGCCTACGTCATCTCCGAGGTCGAGATGCTGCGCCGGTCAATGCAGGACACCCAGCTCGCCGCCGGCGCGACCGGGGTTCACGGCGACATGGGCCGTCAACGCCGGAAGCCGAGCGGAGCCACGGCCACGACCGGCGTTGACGCGCGGATCGCGACGGCGCGGGGGGCGCGCGCCTGACCGCGGCTGGCGGTCTCTGGCGGTTCAGCCGACGGAGCGCTCGGGCGGCGAGTAGGTGGCGCGTCGGGCGGTCAGCGTGTCGCTCGCCGCGAGGCTGGTGAGCAGCGCGAGGGCCTGGGCGACCGCGGTGTCGGGCTGGGCGTGGCAGGCGACACGTCGGTGGCCGGGCGTGCCGTCGATCGCCGACGAGTACGGTGAGCGTGGGCGGTCGATCGGCGCGCGTGCCGCGGCGACGGTGTCGCGGCTCCTCAATCGGGGCGAGGGGCCCCGCGATTCGCCGCCTGAGGTTCGTCGTCGGGAATGGGGTCCCTTGCGCAGAGAGCAGCTGCCAGCGGCCGCCGTCGATGCCGAATATGTGGGTGTACCGGCTGTCGGCGCGAAACGCGGAGCCTTCGGCGTCGACGAAGGACATGGTGGTCTGGCCGATGACGACGGCGATGTTGCCGTAGTGGCGGATCTGGGTCTCGTCGGGGTGGGTCTCGATCGCTTCGAAGGCGACGGCGCCATCCCGGATCGCCTCTAGAAACGCCAGGCGCGGGTGGACCGAGCCGGTCCCGACCTCGACGATCACGAAGTCGTCGGCGAGCAACGCCTCCAGGGCCGACAAGTCCCGGTCGAGCAGCGCGGTGAAGAAAGCCGCGTCGGTGCCCTGCACTGCTTCGGCGATCGGCGTCGGCACCAGCGTTGGCGAGGGCTGGGCGGCGCTGCCGGCCAGCGTGCTCAGCGCTTGGGCGATCTGTTCGCGGATGTCCGGCTCCTCGATCAGGCCGTCGTTCCCGATTGCACCGCGCGGCACCGAGATCCGTCGACACGCCGCCTCGACGAGGTCGACGCCGGTATAGCCGAGGACCGCGCGAAGCGACGCGTGCGCGCCGGCGGCGCCGGCTGCCTGCGGGCGGCTGAAGGCATCGATCCACGCGATCGGCTTGCGGTAGGTCTCACCACCTCCGACCGTCCAGTCGAGGAGGTTCTTGAACGATCCCGGCAGCGCGCCGGCGTACTCCGGTGTGCACAGCAACACGGCGTCCGCCTCGCGCAGCCGGCGGCGGAGGTCGGCAACGGCCCGCGGCACAGGGCCGCCTTCAGGATCATCGTCGGGATTGAAGTGCGGCAGATCGCCGAGGCCTTCATATGGCGTCGCGCGCAGGCTCTCACCTGCAAGTGCTGCGGCCGTGCGCAACACCGCGGTGCTCACCGACCCGGCACGCAGACTTCCCGAGATGAGCAAGATCTCGATCGGATCGGTCATAGGCCCGGTCAACCTACACGCACGGACGATCGCCGAGCCGTCCGCCGCGGCATGCTTCAATCGCCGCCTGACGCCCGACCTCCCCATCCGGCGCAACACGCTCATCCTGGCGTCGGCGATGGCCGTGTACTCGGCCGTGCTGCAGCTGGTCGCCGCGGTCTCCTCGCTCACGTTCGTACTCGTCACCGGCGTCGAGGGCCTGCTCGGGCTCGGCCCGGCGATCTTCCTCACCGCATCCGCGCTGACGGCCGTCCCGGCCGGCCGCATGATGGACCGCGTCGGTCGCCGGCCGGTGATCGCGAGCGGGTTCGTGTTCGCCGCCGCCGGCTGCGCGCTCACCGCGCTCGCGACGGACGTCGACTCGACGCCGCTCGTCATCCTCGGCTTCGCGCTCACCGGCTCGGCGAGCGGCATCGCGCTGCTGATCCGCGCGGCGGCGGGCGACCTGTACCCGCCCGAGCGGCGCGCGCGGGGGATCTCCTACGTGCTGTTCGGCTCGGTCTTCGGCGCGATCCTCGGGCCGGCCGTGTTCGGGCCGCTGTTCGCCGGCAAGGACGTGGAGGCGAGCGCGCTGACGGTGCCCTGGCTCGCCGCGGGCGGGCTGAGCCTGGTCGCGTTCGGGCTCGTCCTCATGATCCGCCCGGACCCCAAGCTGATCGCGGAGCTGATCGCCGGTGACGCGGGGGAGAGCGAGCAGCTGCCGGCCGCGCCGCTGCGCGAGATCCTGCGCCGCCCCGGGGTGCGCCCGGCGATGCTCGCCGCGCTCGCGAGCTTCGGCGTGATGGTGTCGGTGATGAACCTGAGCGGCTACGTGGTGGTCGAGCATCACCATCACGCGCAGGGCGACGTGTTCCCGATCATCGGCGCCCACGTGCTCGGGATGTACGCGCTCGTGCTCGTGATCGGCGCGCTGATCGACCGCGTCGGCCGGACTCCTGCGCTGGCAACCGGGCTGCTGGTCATGGCCGCGTCGACGATCGGGTTGCTGTGGCTGGAGAGCGTGGCGGCGACAGCGATCCTCCTGTTCGGGCTCGGGGTCGGCTGGAACCTCTCGTTCGTCGCCGCCACCGCGCAGCTCGTCGACCGCACGAGCGCGGCCGAGCGCGGCAAGGTGCTCGGCTTCAACGACCTGCTCTCCGCGCTGCTCGGCGCCGCCCTCGCGCTGCTGGGCGGCTACGCGCTGGACTCGATCGGCGTCGCCGCGCTCGCCGTGGGCGCGACCGCGATCGTCGTCGCCCCGGTCCTCTGGCTGCTGCCGGACTGGGCCCGCGCGACGCCGCAGCCCGTCAGGTCGTAGCCCAAGGGCGCGCTTGGCAAGCTCGGCTCCAGCCCCACGCGCGCCGTCGCCACCGCTGGCACACCGAGGGCCGCGATGACGCTGGATCCCCAGGTGCAGGCGCTCTGGGCCGAGCGGCTCGCCGCCGGTACGAGGCCTGTCCACGAGCTGACGGCGCACGAGGCGCGTGCGGCGGACCTCGACGCGACGCGCCGTGGCGCCAGGGCGCCCGAGCCGGTCGCCAGGGTTCTCGACCGGGAGATCCCGGGACCGAGCGGGTCGATCCCGATCCGCATCTACGAGGCGGCGTCCCCGGGACCGCTGCCGGTGCTCGTCTACTTCTTCGGCGGCGGCTGGGTCATCGGCACGATCGAGGCGTCGGACGCCGTCTGCCGCCGGGTGGCCAACGCGGCGCGCTGCGCGGTGGTCGCCGTCGCATACCGGCGCGCGCCCGAGCATCGGTTCCCGGCGGCGGTGGCGGACTGCTACGCCGCCACGCACTGGATCGCCGGACACGCAGGCGAGCTCGGTCTGGACGGGCAGCGGCTCGCCGTCGCCGGCGCCAGCGGCGGCGGCAACCTCGCGGCCGTCGTCGCCCGCCTGGCGCGCGACCGCGGTGGTCCGCCGCTGGTGCATCAACTGCTCGTGTACCCGGTCGCCGATCACCTCGCCGACACGCCGTCGATGTGGACGCGCGCGGATCCCTTCTTCAGCGCTCCCGACCTGGCGTGGGCCTGGAGCCACTACCTCGCCGACCCCGCCGACGGTGCGAGCACGCTGGCCTCGCCGCTGCGGGCAGCGGACCTGAGCGGGCTCGCGCCGGCGCTCGTGATCACGGCCGAGCACGATCCGCTCCGCGATGAAGGCGAGGCCTACGCGGCGCGGCTGGCCGCGGCGGGCGTGCGCGTCGAGCTGACCCGCTACGACGGCATGGTGCACGGCTTCTTCGCCATGGGCGCGCGCGTGGCCGCCGCCCGCGGCGCGATGGAGCAGGCGGCGGCGGCGCTGCGCGCCGCGTTCACTTCAGGCTGAGTGCCGGACCCTCCGCCAGCCACTCGAGCGCGACCGCGGCGGTCCATGACTGGCTCTCGGCTCCCAGTGGCTCGCCGGTGAACGGCTCGAAGTACTCCGAGAAGCCGACGGCCTGGATCTGCTCGAGCGCAGCGTCTCGCAGCCTGGCGGCGCGCTCGTGCTCGCCCGCGCGCTGCAGCGCCTCCCAGATGAACCAGTTGACGACCGGCCAGGTGGGCCCGCGCCAGTAGTTGCGAGGATCGAACGCCGGGTCCTCGGGGCTGGTGCTCGGCGGCAGCGGCCACCGCAGGTCGGGATGCCCGGTGAAGAAGCGCGAGTCCAGCTGCTCCAGCAGCGCGCGCCGGTGGACGGGATCGGTGCCGGCGACGAACGGAGCGAAGCCGGCCACGGTGCGGACGCGGATCGGCCGGTCGACGCGGAGGTCGTAGTCGAGGCACAGCTGCAGCTCGGGATCCCAGCGATCGGCGAGCGCGCGCCGACCACGCTCGATCCAGCGCGTGATCTCGCGCCGGTCGTCTTCGGGGGCTTCGACGTGTCGCGAAAGCTCCAGCAGCGCTTCGTTGGCCGCGACGAAGATCGCGCTGAAGAACACGTCCTTGATCAGGAACGGGTGCGAGCGCTGGATCTCGCCATCGTCGTAGCGGGCGCGCTTGAGCAGCTCGACCAGCCACAGGTAGCGCCGGTACTCCTGCTCGCTCGGCCGCTCGGCGGGATCGTCCACCGCTTGCAGGTCACGGCGCCGGTAGGCCGGGACCGTCCCGACGGTGAGCCGGTCGAGCGCCGCGTCCCAGCGCGGCGAGTTGTCCAGGCCCTCCCAGGGGTGATAGATCGTGACGAGCCCCGAGCCCTCGGGGTCGCGCTCGCTCGCGAGGTAGCGGTGCCAGGCGAGGAGTCGCGGGTAGGCGCCGCTCAGCGAGCGGCGCATCGTCTCGCTCAGGCGGCCGTCTCGCCGCTCGGCGAGCCGGCAGATGCGCAGTACGGCCGATGCGTGGACGGGCGGCTGGCACAGCCCGCTCGTCCGGATCGGCGGAGGGGGCGCGCCGGACGCGACCGAGCAATCCCACCAGTGCGCCTCGGGGAACTCGGCCGGGTCGTCGGCGTCCGGGTTGAACACGATGTGGGGCAGCTTGCCGTTGTCCCGCTGCGCCGCGTAGAGGTGCTCGAGCTCGCGCATGGCTCGCTCCGGGTCGAGATGCGCCCAGCCCACGGCGATGATGGCGCTGTCCCAGCTCCACTGGTGCGGGTAGAGCGTCGGGGCGGCCATCGTCCAGCCGTCCGCGTCGTTGCGGCGCAGGATCTCGGCCGCCTGTTCGTGCATCGTCTCGGTCATCGGGGAGCGGCGCGACTCAGAACGTCTTCAGCGCCGTGTTGATCTCCTCGTCGGCCTGCTCGAGCGCCTCCTCGGGTGTCGTGGCACCCGACAGCGCCTCGTTGACCTGCTTGTAGATCGCCTGGGAGATCTGCGAGTAGACCGGGGAGACCGGGCGCGCCGTGCCCTGCTGAACCGCTTGCAGGAGCTGCTCGGAGTAGGGCATCGCCTGCTTGACGGCCGGCTCGTCGTAGGTCTTGGTCAGCACCGGGGCGAGCGAGTACTTGATCGCGTCCTGCCGTTCGATCTCCGGTGAGGTCAAGAAGTCGATCAGCGCGAGCGAGCCGCCCGGGTTCTTGGTGTACGCGGAGATCACGAGGTTGCGAGCGCCCACGACCTGGCCCTTTCCGCCGCCCTCGAAGCTCGGCAGCGGAGCGACGGCGAAGTCATCGGAGACCTTCGACATCTTGGCGAGGGGATACGCGTAGGGCCAGTTGCGCATGAACGTCGCCCTGCCGGCCTCGAAGGCCCGACGGGTGGGCTCCTCCTCGTAGGTGGCGACGCCCTTGAGCGCGGCGCCGGACTTCACGCCGTCGACCATGAGCTGCAACGCCTCCAGATTCTCCGGGGAGTTGATCATCGACTTCTTGCCGTCAGGGGAGAGGATCTTGCCGCCGGCCGCGAAGGCCACCTCCAGGTAGTTCACGGTGAGGCCCTCGTAGGCGGCGCCCTGGTAGGCGATTCCGCCCTTGTCTTCCGCCTCGGCGTAGACGTCCTGCCAGGTCGCCGGAGCGCTTGCGACCTGGTCCGTGCGGTAGTAGAGGAAGCCCGCGTTGGTCTGCTTCGGCACGCCCCAGCGCTTGTCGGCGTACTTGACCGTCTCCAGCGTCGCCGGCACGAACTCGCTCGCGCGCTCCTGGACGTATGGCGTCAAGTCGTAGATCCACTTCTGCGACGCGAACTCGGCGGTCCAGACGTCATCGGCGTAGAAGATGTCGCACTCCGGCGACTTCGCCTGCGCACGCTGGGTGAACTGGTTGCGCTGCTCGTCGGCCTCCTCGGGAAACTCGAACAGCTCGGCCTCGAGGCCCTGCGCCTCGTACTCGGCGTTGAACTGGTCGACCGCTCGGCCCAGGGCGCCGGACGTGTCCTTGCCGGTGCAGTAGCTGAGGGTGCCCTTCGACGGGTTCTCCATCGAGGCGACGTCGATGACCTTGGCTCCCTCGATCTTCTGCTCGCCGGCGGTCGCGCCTCCATCGTCGCTGCCGCCGCAGCCGGCGACGACGACGACCATCAGGCCGGCAAGGAGAAGGCTGGATGCACGGTTCGCGGTCATGAGTGTCCTCTCGCGAGTGGGTCGAGACGGTGGGCGACCTCGGGTGGGTCGCCGTGGGCGGCGAGCAGGAGCGCCTGCAGGTAGCCGACGGCGTGCGCTCGCCCGCGGTGCGCGTAGTCGGTGTCGCCGACCAGGCGCGGGACGTGATCGTCGAGCATGAACCCCGAGAAGCCGGTGGCGAGCAGGGCGCGCATGACTTCGAGCGGGTCGTAGTTGCCTTCTCCGAGGAAGCACTCCTCGAACGCCGGGACCGTCCCGCGGACGTCGCGGAAGTGGACGCAGACGATCTGGTCGCGCGCGCCGAAGCGGGCGATCGCATCCAGCACGACCGCCTCGCCGCCGCGCGCCGAGAGCGTGCCGAGGCACAGGTTCAGCCCGACGGCGGGGCTGTCGGCCAGCGCGAGCGCGCGCTCGAGCGCGTCCACGTCGCGCAGGATCCGCGCGATGCCGCCCAGTTCGGCGACGGGCGGGTCGTCGGGGTGCAGTGCGAGACGCACTCCCGCCTCCTCGGCCACGGGAGCCAGCGCGTCGAGGAAGTAGGCGAGGTTCGCCCACATCGCGTCCTCGTCGATCTCCATCGCCTCGACGGTGCGTGCTTCGCTTGCGGCGAGGCGCAGCGTGGTCGCGCAGCGCCCGACCTCACGGCGTGCCTCCCGGATCGTCTTGATCCCTTCACGCGCGATGGTCTCCGCGAGCTCTGCCGCGCGCTCGTCGAC
>JBPCNM010000168.1:0-8938 GCA_051001255.1 Solirubrobacteraceae bacterium | reverse complement strand
CGTCGATCTTCGCGAAGTACTCGTAGGCCCGCACCTCGAGCCGGTCGGTCAGCGCCTCGACGAAGTAGGCGCCGCCGAGCGGGTCGATCGTGTTGGCGACGCCGGTCTCGTGCGCGATCACCTGCTGGGTGCGCAGCGCGATCCGCACTGCGTCCTCCGTCGGCAGCGCGAGCGCCTCGTCGTAGGAGTTGGTGTGCAGCGACTGCGTGCCGCCGAGCACGCCGGCGAGCGCCTCGATCGCCGTGCGCGTGATGTTGTTGAGCGGCTGCTGGGCGGTGAGCGAGACGCCGGCGGTCTGCACGTGGGTGCGCATCAGCCAGCTCTTCGGATTGCGCGCCCCGAACCGGTCGCGCAGCTCGCGTGCCCAGATCCGCCGCGCGGCGCGCAGCTTGGCGATCTCCTCGAAGAAGTCGATCTGCGCGTTGAAGAAGAAGCTCAGCCGCGGCGCGAAGTCGTCGACGTCCAGGCCGCGCTCCACCGCTTGCTCGACGTAGGTCAGGCCGTCCTTGAGCGTGAAGGCCAGCTCCTGCGCGGCCGTCGAGCCCGCCTCGCGGATGTGGTAGCCGCTGATCGAGACCGGATGCCAGCGCGGCATGTGAGTCGTGCACCACTCGATCATGTCGCCGAGCAGGCGCATGGCCGGGTCGACGGGGAAGCACCACTCCTTCTGGGCGATGTACTCCTTGAGGATGTCGGCCTGGATGGTGCCGCCCAGCCGGTCGGCCGGGACGCCGTTCTCCTCCGCTGCCACGACGTAGAAGGCGAGCATGATCGCCGCCGGCGCGTTGATCGTCATCGACACGGTCACCTCGCCGAGATCGATGCCGCCGAACAGCGTCTCCATGTCGTCGAGCGTGTCGACGGCGACGCCCTCGCGCCCGACCTCGCCCTCCGAGCGCGCATGGTCGGAGTCGTGGCCCATCAGGCTCGGCATGTCGAACGCGGTGCTCAGGCCGGTCTGGCCGTGGTCGAGCAGGTAGCGGAAGCGCGCGTTGGTCTCCTCCGCGGTGCCGAAGCCGGCGAACTGGCGCATCGTCCACAGCCGACCGCGGTACATCGACGGGTACACGCCGCGCGTGAACGGATACTCGCCCGGCAGCCCGATCTGCTCGGCCTCCGGCAGGTCGGCCTCGGTGTAGAGCGGCGCCACCGGCTCGCCCGAGAGCGTGGTGAACGGGGCGCGGCGCTCGGGCACCGGCGCATAGCGCTCGCGATACCAGCGCTCGAGGTCGGTCAGTGCCCTCTCCTCCGTGGCCATGGAGGCAGTCTAGTTCCGTTACGCGGAGCTGAGCGCGAGCGGCGCGCCGACCATCGCGTCGCATGTGAAGCAGTGCTCCTGCGCGACCCGGTGCAGGATCGCGGCCATCGGCGCCACCGCCGGCGCGACGTAGCCGCCGTCCTGGCGCGCGAGCCAGATGCGCCGCGTCGGGGCCGCGTCGCCGAGCGAGCGCAGGGCGATGTCGTCGCGCACCGTGGCCAGCGCCACGGACGGGATCAGGGTCACGCCGACGCCGGCCGCCACGAGCCCCTGCTTGCCGAGCCACTGCGCCGCCTCGAACGCGATCCGCGGCTCGAAGCCCGCCCGCGCGGCGGCGGCCAGCAGGGCGTTCGTGCACTCGCTCGGGCGACCCTCGATCCAGGTCTCGTCGCGCAGGTCGGCGAGCGTGAGGTCGTCGCGCTCGGCAAGCGGATGCGAGCGCGGGAGGGCGACGACGTGGGGATCGTCCATCAGGGGCTCGCACGCCACGCCCTCGCGCGCCTCCAGTTCGCCGGCCGACGAGACGACGGCGAGGTCGAGCTCACCCGTCGCCACACCCGCCAGCGCCTGCGAGGTGACGTGCTCGGCCAGCCGCAACTCGATCCCGCCGTGGTCCGCGCGGAAGGCAGCGATGGCGAGCGGGATGAGCGTCGCGTTCGCCGACGGGAACGCGGCCAGCCGCAGCCGCCCGCGCGTGCCGTCGGCGAGCGCGGCGAGCTGGGACTCCGCGGCGGCGAGCCGGTCGAGGATCGCCATGGCGTGCCCGACGAGCAGCTCGCCGGCGGGCGTCAGGCGGATGCCGCGCGCCGAGCGCTCGACCAGGCGCGTGCCCGCCTCGGCCTCCAGCGTGGCGATCTGGCGCGAGACGGCGGGCTGCGTGAACGCGAGCGCCTCGGCGGCGGCGGAGAACGAGCCCTTGGCGGCGACCTCGCGCAGGACCCGCAGGCGGCGGACGTCAAGCATGACCAAAGCGTATGGCATCTGAGCCCAAAGATCATTTGCGGTTATGGAATGCGGGCGGGAGCATCCCTGCCCATGCCGGTCCATCCCTACCTCTCCGAGCTGCTCGCCGCCGCGTCGCGGCCCGATCCCCGCCGGGGGCTTCCCGTCCCCCGCCGGCCGCGCCGGAACCGGCTCCCCGGCCTGCTCCGGCGCCGCATCGGTCAGCGCGACGCGCTGACCGCCTGAACCCGGGTTCCCAGCGCCGCGCCGCTCCGGTGGCGCGGCGTGCCGGGCCGACCGCCCGCGTTTCGTGGGCGGCTCAGGCTCCCCGCATCGCGTCGCCGAGCAGCGCACGGGCGATCACGAGCTTCTGGATCTCGCTCGTTCCCTCGTAGATCTCGGTGACCTTGGCGTCGCGGTAGTAGCGCTCGGCGGGGAAAGCATTCGTGTAGCCGTAGCCGCCGAGCACCTGGATCGCCTCGCCCGTCTGGCGCCGTGCCACGGCGGACGCGAACAGCTTGGCCTGCGCGCCCTCGACCGTGTGCGGGTGCCCGGACTGCTTGAGCCGCGCGGCCCGCCAGACGAGCGCGCGCGCCGCCTCGATCTCGGTCTGCATGTCGGCGAGCTTGTGCTGGATCGCCTGGAACCGGGCGATCGGCCCGCCGAACGCCGACCGCTCGCGGGCATAGCCGGTCGCCAGCTCGAGCGCCGCCTGTGCGATGCCGACCGCCTGGGCGGCGATCCCGATCCGCCCGCCGTCGAGCGTCGCCAGCGCGATCCGCATCCCGCCGCCCGGCGCGCCGAGCCGCTCGCCCGGCGTCTCCTCGAACGCGAGGTCGGCCGTGGAGGAGGAGTGCAGCCCCAGCTTGTCCTCCTCGCGGGTGACCGCGAACCCGGGCGCGCCCGCCCGCACGACGAACGCGCCGATGCCCCTGCCTCGGCCGGAGGCCTCGTCACCGCTCCGCTCGCGCTTCCTGTCTCGGCTGGAAGCCTCGCCACCGGCTGACGCCTCGCCGCTTCGCTCGTCGTCGCGTGCGAAGACGATGAACGTCGACGCGTGCGATCCGTTGGTGATCCACTGCTTCGTGCCCGTCAGCCGGCAGTCGGAGGCGCGCGTGCGCAGCGCAGCGGCGTCGGACCCCGAGCCGGGCTCGGTCAGCGCGAACGCGCCGATCTCCTCGCCGGCCGCAAGCGGCGGCACGTGGCGCTCGCCGCCGTGGGCGAGCAGCGGCAGCGTGCACGCGCTCGTGTGGACCGCGACGGTCACGCCGACGCCGGCATCCGCGCGCGAGAGCTCCTCCAGCACGAGCACGTAGGAGAGGAAGTCCGCGCCCGCGCCGCCGTGCTCCTCGGGCACGCAGACCCCCATCAGCCCGAGCGCGCCCAGCTCGGCGAACACGTCGCGCGGGAACGTGTGCTCGCGGTCCCAGCCGGCCGCCCGGGGGGCGATCCGCTCGTCGGCGAAGCGCGCCGCCAGATCGCGGATCTCGCGCTGCTCGGCGGTCAGCTCGTGCAGGCTCATCGGCGCCGCAGCGCGATCACGTCGGCGCGCCGGCGCACCGGCGCCGAGCGGCGCGAGAACACGACCGAGCCCAGCCCGCCCAGCGCGGCGGCCACGCCGGCGGCCCCCACGACGCGCAGCCGCCGGCCCAGGCGCTCGAAGCGCAGCACCTCCCAGCCCTCCAGCCGCGCGACCCGGCCCAGCTCCGAGTCGGGATTGACCGCCACCGGATGGCCGACCAGCCGCAGCATCGGCAGGTCGGACTCCGAATCGGAGTAGGCCCAGGACGCGCCCAGGTCGATCCCTTCGCGCGCGGCCAGGTCGCGGATCGCCTCCGCCTTGCCCTCGCGGTAGGTGAACGATCCCCCTGCGCGGCCGGTGTAGTGGCCGTCGACGACCTCGGAGACCGAGCCGACGGCGCCGTCGAACGTAAGCACGATCGCCATCAGCTCCGCCATCTCCTGCGAGGCGGCGGTGCAGATGAAGATCGGGCGCCCCGCGTCCTGGTGGTCGTAGGCGAGCGCGAGCATCTGCGGGTACAGGCGCGGCAGCACGCCGGCCAGGACGTCGGGCGCCAGCCGCTGGAGCTCGCGCACGCGCACCCCTTCGAGCATCTGCCCGATCCGCTCGCGCAGCGCGTCGGTCCCCTTGTCGGTCGAGCCGCGCAGGCGGAACAGGACGTTCTCCCATGCGTCCCCGGCGAGCCGGCGGCGCGACACGAGCCCGGCGCGGTAGGCCGCGCGGCCGAACTGGAACGCCGACGAGCCGGCGATCAGCGTGCGGTCGAGGTCGAAGAACGCCGCACCCTGCTCCTCCGCACGCCGCAGCGCACCGCCCCCGGGCGGGGGCGGGAGGATGTGCGGGCGCTCGGTCACACCCGGACGATCACGGCGTCGCCCTGCCCGCCGCCGGAGCAGATCGCCGCGCAGCCGTAGCCGCCCCCGCGCCGGCGCAGCTCGTGCACGAGCGTCCCGAGGATGCGCGCGCCCGACGCGCCGATCGGGTGGCCGATGGCCACGGCGCCGCCGTTGACGTTCACCCGCTCCTCGTCGATGTTGAGCATCCGGATCGAGTTCAGGGTGACCGAGGCGAACGCCTCGTTGATCTCCCACAGGTCGATGTCGCCCGGCTGCAGGCCGGCCTTGTCGAGTGCCTTGATCGCTGCGTTGGCGGGCGTGCGGGCCAGGTAGGCGTAGTCGTCGGCGACCTGCGCCTGCGCGACGATCTCGGCCAGGACCTCGCGGCCCTCGCGCTCGGCCCACTCGTCGGAGGCGACCACCAGCGCGCCGGCGCCGTCGTTGACCCCGGGCGAGTTGCCGGCGGTGTGCGAGCCGTCGCGGCTGGCGAGTCCCGGCAGCTTCGCCAGCGACTCCAGCGTGGAGTCGCGCCGCGGGCCCTCGTCGACTTCGACGATCGTGTCGCCCTTGCGGCCCTTCACCGTGACCGGGACCAGCTCCTCGGGCAGGCGGCCGTCGTCGGTGGCGGCGATCACCCGCTCGTGCGAGCGCAGCGCCCAGCGGTCCATGTCGGCGCGGGTCATCTCCAGCTCGTCGCCGACCTCGGTCGCCTCGACGAACATCTGCTTGCCCGTGAACGGGTTGGTGAGCCCGTCTGAGACCATCGCGTCGAGCGCCTTCATGTCGCCCATGCGGGCGCCGAAGCGGGCCTGCGGTAGCAGGTAGGGCGCCTGGGACATCGACTCCATGCCGCCCGCGACGGCGACCTCGACGTCGCCGGCGCGGATCGCGGCGTCGAGCACGCCCGCCGCGCGCACGCCGGACGCGCAGACCTTGTTGATCGTCTCGGAGGAGACCTCCTTGGGGATCCCGGCGGAGATCTGCGCCTGGCGCGACGGGATCTGGCCGACGCCGGCCTGCAGCACCTGGCCCATCACGACGTGCTGGACCTGCTCCGGCTCCACGCCGGCGCGCTCGAGCGCGGCCTGGATGGCTATGCCCCCCAGCTCGGTGGCCGCCATGGTCGAGAGTCCGCCGCCGAGCTTGCCCACGGGCGTGCGGGCGGCGCTGAGGATCACGGTCTTGGGCATGGCACGGACGATAGCCTCCGGCCATGGAGATACGGGTCACCACGGACGGCCCGCCCGACACGGACGCCGACACGATCGTCGTCGGCGTGTTCGCGGGCAAGGGGATCCCGCACGACGTGCCCGAGCGAAGCGGTGACGAGGCGAGCGTAAGCGGTGACGAGGCCTCCGGCCGAGGCAGTGGCCGAGGCAGTGGCCCAGGCAGGGGTGCGCTGGGCGCCCTGGTGGAGTCGGGCGAGGCGCGCTCGGAGTTCCGCACGCTCGCCCAGACCCATGCGGCGGGGCGCCGCTGGATCCTGATCGGCCGGGGCGAGCGCGGCGCGTTCGATGCCGAGCGCGCCAGGATCGCCGCCGCCGTGGCGCTCGGCCGCGCGCGCGACGTCGGCGCCCGGACGCTGTGCTGGGAGCTGCCCCACAAGGTGCCCGACGCCGTCGCCGGGGCGCTCGTGGAGGGCACCCTGCTCGCCGCCTACCGCTACACCGCGTTCCAGTCCGAGCCGGGGGAGGATCGCGCGCCGGGGGCGCTGATCGTCTCCGCTCACCACGACGTCGCCGCCCCGGTCGAGGCCGCCCGCGTCGGGGCCGAGGCCGCCAACCGGGCGCGCGACCTGGGCAACGCGCCGGCGAACGCGCTGACGCCGGAGGCGCTCGCCGCCCGGGCGCGCGAGCTCGCAGGCGTGCAGGTCGAGGTGATGGGCCGCGCCGAGATCGAGGCGGCGGGCATGGGCGCGTTCGCCGCCGTCGCCCGGGGCGCCGGCCACGAGCCGCAGCTGATCACGCTGCGCCACGAGCCCGCCGGCGCGGGCGGCCCGCTGATCGGGCTGGTCGGCAAGGCAGTCACGTTCGACTCCGGCGGCTACTCGATCAAGCCCGCCGCGCGGATGCACGAGATGAAGTTCGACATGTGCGGCGGCGCAGCCGTGCTGGAGGCGACGGCGGCGATCGCGCAGCTCGGGTTGCCCGTGCGGCTGATCAGTGTGATCGGCGCCACCGAGAACATGGTCTCCGCGCGCGCCGTGCGGCCCGGCGACGTCGTTCGCTCCAAGGCGGGCGTCACGATCGAGGTCAACAACACCGACGCCGAGGGCCGGCTGGTGCTCGCGGACTGCCTCACCCACGCCCGCGACCAGGGCGCCGAGCGGCTCGTCGACCTCGCGACGCTGACCGGCGGGATCGTGACCACGTTCGGACCCGTGCACGCCGGCCTCATGGGCAACGACGACGACTGGTGCGCCGCGGTGACGGCGGCCGGGGAGGCGACGGGCGAGCGGGTCTGGCGGCTGCCGCTGGACCCGGCGTACGACGAGCTGATCAAGGGCCGCTACGGCGACGTCATGAACACCGCCGAGGGGCGCAAGGCGCAGTCGATCACCGCCGCCGCGCTGCTGGCGCGCTTCGCCGGCGACGTGCCGTGGGCGCACCTCGACATCGCCGGCGTCTCCGACGGCCTCGGCCGGCCGTACGCCAAGACGGGCGCGTCCGGCTGGGGCGTGCGGCTGCTGCTGGAGCTGGCGCGCACCGTCTCGGGCTGACGATGCTTTGATGGCCGGATGGACTTCGATCTCCCGCCCGACCACGAGCTGATCCGCCGGACCGTCCGCGAGTTCGCCGAGGCGGAGATCGCGCCGGTGGCGGAGGAGCTCGACCGCACGAAGGCGTTCCCGTACGAGATCGTCGCCAAGCTCGGGGAGCTGGGCCTGATGGGGATCCCGTTCCCGGAGGAGGTCGGCGGCGCGGGCGGCGACGCGCTGGCCTACGCGATCGCGGTGGAGGAGCTCGCTCGGGTCGACTCGTCGGTGGCGATCACGATGTGCGCGCACACGTCGCTCGGGACCCAGCCGCTGTTTCAGTTCGGCACCGCGGAGCAGCAGCAGGAGTGGCTGCCGGAGCTGACCTCGGGGCGCAAGCTCGGAGCGTTCGGGCTGACCGAGCCCGAAGCGGGCTCGGACGCCGGCAACGTCCGCACCCGCGCGCGGCTCGACGGCGGCGAGTGGGTGATCGACGGCGCCAAGCAGTTCATCACCAACGCCGGCACCGACATCTCCGGCGTTGTCTGCATCACGGCGCGCACGGGGGAGCGAGAGATTTCCAACCTGATCGTCGCCAACGGCACGCCGGGCTACGAGCAGGGCACGCCGTACCGGAAGATGGGCTGGAACGCATCCGACACGCGACCGCTGGTCTTCGAGGACTGCCGGGTGCCGGAGGAGAATCTGCTCGGGCCGCGCGGCGCGGGGTTCAAGCAGTTCCTGGCGATCCTCGACATCGGCCGCATCGGCGTCGCGGCGATGGGCGTCGGGCTCGCGCAGGGCGCGCTGGACCAGGCGCTCGCCTACGCCAAGGAGCGGCGCGCGTTCGGCCGGCCGATCTCGAAGTTCCAGGCGATCCAGGGCAAGCTCGCCGACATGGCGACCGAGATCGAGGCGGCCCGGCTGCTCACCTACAAGGCCGCCCGTTTGAAGGACGCGGGTCGCGACTTCGCCCTCACCGCCGCCCAGGCCAAGCTCAAGACCGGCCGGCTCGCGGTGCGCTGCAGTGAGGAGGCCGTCCAGATCCACGGCGGCTACGGCTACATCGAGGAGTACCCGGTGTGCCGCTTCTACCGCGACGCCAAGATCCTCACGATCGGCGAGGGGACCGACGAGGTCCAGCAGATGGTCATCGCACGGGCGCTGGGAGCGTAGCCTGCGCGCGCTGGCATTGTGGGCGGCGCTGTTCGCCGCCTACGCCGCGACGCTCGGCATCGACGCCGCCGGCGGCTCGAACTACGCCGGCGACGAGCCGCACATGCTGCTCTCGGCGGCGTCGCTCTCCGACGGCCTGGACCTCGATCTGGCCGACGCGTACGCGGACGGGGTGTACCGCGAGTGGGACGGGAGACCGGTGCGGACCGACGGGCGGATCGTCGGCGGCCGCCTGGTCGAGCCGCATGGGATCGGCTTCCCACTGCTGCTCGCGCCCGGCTACGCGCTCGGCGGCGCGACGCTCGTCGTGCTGGCGCTGGCCGCGGTCGCCGCGCTGGCGTTCGTGCTGGCCGCGGCGCTCGCACGCCACGTCGTGCCGGAGCCGTGGGCGACCTGGGCGGCGCTGCTCGCCGGCCTCTCGCCGCCGGCGCTGGCGCACGCGACGGCCGTCGTCCCGGCGCTGACGGCCGGCGCGCTGCTGACGGGCGCCGCGCTGTGCGCGCTGGCCG
>JBPCNM010000167.1:0-6022 GCA_051001255.1 Solirubrobacteraceae bacterium | reverse complement strand
GCGGCGGTCTGGGCGTCGGCGAGGGCGGCGACGGCGCTACGCGCCGCGTCGCGCGCGAGCGTCCCGCGCGCCTCGTCGGTCTGGCGCTCCAGCCGCTGGTGCAGCTCGGCGGCCTCCGCCTGGCGCTTGAGCGGCCGCAGCCGCGTGCGCGCCTCCCGCTCCACGTCGAGCGCGCGGTCCAGGTTGTCCTGCGTGCGGTCGAGCTTGAGCTGCGCCCGGCGGCGGCGCTTGCGGTGCTTGCCCAGCCCCGCGGCTTCCTCGATCAGCAACCGCCGGTCCCTCGGCTTGGACGTGACGATCTCCGCCACGCGCCCCTGGGAGACCACGGAATGCATCTCCCGGCCCAGGCCCGTGTCGCTCATCAGCTCGAGCACGTCGGTCAGCCGGCATTTCGCGCCGTTGACGCGGTACTCGCCGTCGCCGTCGCGGTTGAGCCGGCGCACGATCGAGATCTCCGACAGCGGCAGCTCGACCGCCGAGTCGGAGTTGTCGAGCACGACCTCCACCTCGGCCTCCGAGCGCGCCTGGACGCCGTGCGCCCCCGCGAAGATGACGTCCTGCATCGACTGCCCGCGCACGGCGACCGGCGACTGCTCTCCCATCGCCCACAGCACGGCGTCGGTCACGTTGGACTTGCCCGAGCCGTTCGGACCGACGATCACCGAGACGCCCGGCGAGAAGTCGAGCTTCGTGCGGTCGGGGAACGACTTGAAGCCCTTGAGCGAGATCGACCTCAGGTGCACGTCAGGCCTCCAGGGCCCCGGACTCCAGCGCGGCCGCCGCGGCGGCCTGCTCGGCCTCCTTCTTGGAGCGCCCCGAGCCGCGCGCGATCGGCGCGCCGGCGACCGTCGCGGCCACCTCGAACGTGCGCTCGTGCGGCGGGCCGGTCTCGGCCGTCACCTCGTAGACCACCGCCGCGCCGTGCCGCGCGAGCCGCTCCTGCAGCGCCGACTTGAAGTCGGCCGGGCGCTCGAGCGCCGACTCGATCTCCGGCGCGAACGCCTCGCGCACCGCCTCCGCCGTCGGCTCGAACCCGTAGGCCAGATAGCAGGCGCCGATCACCGCCTCGATCACCGACGCGAGCACGCGCTCGGTCGACACGAGCGCCTCCAGCGCCGGCTGCGCCACATCCCGCGGCGCGGCGACGCGCAGGCGCTCGGGCAGCCCGAGCCGGTCGGCCACCTCGCGGCAGGAGCGCCCCGAGACCGCCTGCGCGCGGATCTTCGTCAGCCGCCCCGCGCCGTAGGACTCGGCATCGAGCAGCGGGAACAGCCGGGTGGTCACCGACAGCCCCAGCACGGAGTCGCCCAGCAGCGCCAGCCGCTCGTAGCTGTCGGAGCGGCGCTCGGTCCACGAGGCATGGGTGACCGCCTGCCGGGCCAGATCCTCCGGCAGTCCTTCCAGCAGGTCGTGCAGCGCGCGCAGGGGTCAGGGCCTCGGCTCGCCGTCGGCGTGGGCGAGGGCGAAATCGACGGCCTGGCCCACCGTCTTGATCTGCGCAGCCTGCTCGTCGGACATCTTCACGCCGTAGTTGTCCTCGAGCTCCTGCACCAGGCTGTAGAGGTCGAGCGAGTCCGCCTCGAGATCCTCCTTGAACCGCGTGCCCTCCTCGACGCGCGCCGGATCGAGCTCGAGCTCGTCGGCCAGGTGCGCGCGGATGTGGGACAGGACGTCGTCTCGCTTCATGGATCGGGCACCGTAGCGGCGGGGGCGGACGGCGACCCGTCTCGGGCGGGGTCCTGCCTGCCTCGCGCTGCGCGCTCGTCATCGCTGCGCTTGTCGCTTCGCTTGCGCAGCGCTCCCGCCGCGGCCAGCCGCTCGTGCGTGCGCCCGGCCACGTCGGCCCGCACTCCGCGTGCCGCGAGCTCGATCGCGCGCGCGATTCCCTGCGCGCCGAACGACCCGTGCGGCACGACGCCGAGGCGGCGCAGGCCGAGCAGGAAGGCGCCGCCCTGCGCCTCGGGGTCGATCGCGTCGCGCAGCCCGCCGAGCGCGGGCTTGAGCAGCAGGCCGCCGGCCTTCGCGCGCGGGCTGGACATCGCCGCCTCCCGCACCGCCCGCAGCAACGTCTCCGCGGTTCCCTCCATGACCTTGAGCAAGACGTTGCCGGTGAAGCCGTCGGTGACGATCACGTCGGCCTCACCGGTGCCGACGGCGAAGCCCTCCACGTTGCCGATGAACGCGAGCGCCCGGCCTCGGTCCTCTCCCGGCCGCGGGCCTCGCCGCCGCTTCGCCGCGGCCTCGTCATCGGCGCGCCCGGCCGCGACCAGCGCGGCGTGCGCCGCCTGGACGTCCTCGGTGCCCTTGGTCGGCTCGGTGCCGTTGGAGAGCAGCGCCACGCGCGGGCGCGCGATGCCGATCACCGACTCCATGAACGCCGCCCCCATGTGCGCGAACTGCACGAGGTGCTCGGGCCGCACCTCGACGTTCGCGCCGCAGTCGAGCAGCAGGAACGGACGGCCGGGCACGGGCACCAGCACGGCCAGCGCCGGGCGGTGCACGCCGCGAGCGCGTTTCACATGAAACAGTCCCGCGGCGAGCGCGGCGCCGGTCGAGCCGCCGGACACGACCGCGTCGGCGCGCCCGCCGGCCACCGCACGGACGGCCTGGACGATCGAGGCCTCGGGGGTGGAGCGGACCGCTCGGGCCGGGTCGGCGGCCTTGGCGATCGAGACCGGGGCGTCGGCCACCTCGACGCCGGGCGCCGCCGCGATCTCGGCCGCGGGCCCGAAGACCAGCACCCGGATCTCACCGCCGGCGGCGGCGAGCGCGGCACCGCGCGCGACCACGGTGGGGCCGGCGTCGGCCCCGTTGGCGTCCAGCGCGACGGTCAGCTGCTCAGCGGCCACAGCCGCGCGAGCCTACCCGAGGTGCTGGTGCTCGTGGTCGTGGACGTGCACGACCTCGCGACCGGCGTAGGAGCCGCAGTGTGGGCACACGCGGTGCGGCCGGCGCGGCTGGCGGCACTGCGGGCAGGCGTTGATCGTGGGGGCGGAGATCTTGTGCGTCGACCGGCGCTTGTTGGTGCGCGAGTGCGACTGCTTCTGCTTGGGGACGGCCATGGGCGGCGACGAAGGGTAGCGAAGTCAGTCGAACCGGATCTCGGACAGCTTCGCCCAGCGCTGGTCGGGCTCCGCCTCGTGCGCATGATCGGGGTCGTCGTTGAGGTTCGCGCCGCACTGCGCGCACAACCCGGCGCAGTCGAGCCGGCACGTGATCTGCGTCGGCAGGGAGAGCGCCAGCGCGTCGCGCGCCCACGCGGCCACGTCGAGCTCGCCCTCCGCGGCGCCGACGTAGGGCGAGGAGAGCTGATCGTCGCCCGCGCCCGGCTGCTCCACCTCGCGGGCGTCGACCTCGAAGCGTGGCTCGGCGGCCTCCAGGCAGCGCATGCACGGGCCGCTCACCGCGACGCCGTAGCGCAGCCGCAGCGCCCAGCCGCTGCCCGTCGTGCGCGAGACGTCGAGCCGGACCGGCACCACGTCGGGCTCAGCGGCATAGGTCTGGGCGCCGAACGAGAACGGCTCGACGTGTACGTGGAGGTCGAGCCGGCGGCCTTCGCCGGAGGTGAGTCCCAGCCGCTGGAGGTCGAAGCTGTCCGTCCGCTGGGGCATGCCTCCAGCATACGAGCTCAATCCCCGTCGCCGGGGTCCTCGCGGAGCTCGCGCTTGAGCACCTTGCCGGTCGACGTGCGCGGCAGCTCGTCGACGAACTCGACGTCGCGCGGGACCTTGTAGCCGGCCAGGTTGGACTTGACGTACTCCTTCACCTCGGCGGCGCTCAGCTCCCTGCCTTCACGCGTGACGACTACGGCCTTGAGCCGCTGGCCGAACTGCTCGTCCTCGACCCCGAAGACCGCCGCCTCGGCGATCGCGCCGTGGCCCGCGAGCAAATCCTCGACCTCGCCGGGGAAGACGTTCTCGCCGCCCGAGACGATCATGTCGTCGTCGCGCCCGTCGATGAACAGCCGGCCGGCCCCGTCGAAGTGGCCGACGTCGCCCGAGGAGAGCAGGCCCTCGATCGCGTCCTTGCCCCCGCCGCCGGTGTAGCCCTCGAACGCGAGATCGTTGCCGACGAAGATGCGGCCGGTCGCGCCCGCCGGCACCTCCTTGCCGCCGTCGTCGAAGATGCGCACGGTCGTCCCGCGCGGCGGCTTGCCGGCGGTGCCGGGCGCGGCGCGCAAGTCCTCCGGCGTGGCGATCGTCGCCCACGCCACCTCGGTCGAGCCGTAGAGGTTGTAGAGGTTCTCGCCGAACAGGTCCATCCAGCGCTCGGACACCGGGCCGGCGAGCGCGGAGCCCGACACCGGGACCGCGCGGAGCCTGGACAGGTCATAGCGCGTGAGGATCTCGTCGTCGAGCTCGAGGATGCGCTGGATCATGACTGGCACGACGATCAGCGACGTGCACTCATGCCGGGCGGTGAGCGAGAGCGTCGCCTCCGGATCGAACCTGCGCGCGAGGACGACCGTCGTCGAGAGGCCCATCGCGAGCGTGAAGTGCGCGAAGCCCCAGGAGTGGAACATCGGGGCGGCGATCATGGTGCGGCTGCGCGCTTTGAGGGGAATGCGCTCGAGCAGCGCCGCCACCGGGTCGAGCGTCTGGGGCTGCTTGCGGCTGGCGCCCTTCGGCGTTCCCGTCGTGCCGGAGGTGAGGATGAGCGCCTTGCCCTGGTCGGGCGGCGGCGCGAGGTCGGTGCGGTCGCCGTCCGCCATCAGCTCGTCGAGCGTCGTGTCCGAGCGGTCGGTCTCCGGCTCGTGCCAGGCCACGTAGCGCTTGCGCCCCTTCGCGGCCGCCTCGAGGACCCCGGTGAACTCCTCGTCGAAGATGATCGCGGCGGGATCCTCCCGCTCGGCGACGTCGGCCAGTTGCGGCCCGGAGAACGCCGTGTTCATGAACAGCGCGGTGGCGCCGAGCTTGTTGGTCGCGACGTAGGCGTGCACCCAGCCACGGTGGTTGCGGCACATGATCGCGACGGCGTCGCCTGCGTTCACTCCCTCCCGCGCCAGCGCGTGCGCGAGCGCGTTGGAGCGCTCGTGGATCTCCTTGAAGGTCAGCGTGCCGCTCTCGTCGATCAGGCCGAGGTCGTCGGGGTAGCGCGAGGCGGCGGCCTTGTAGCCCGCGGCGGGCGTGGCGCCCCAGCGGATGAGCGCGACGGCGGCGTGCAAGAGGCGATCCGGACGCTGCGGGCGGATGATCCCGGCGCGGGCGAGGGTGGCGACGGTCTGGAGCTTGCCGGCGACTTGCCCGGGACTCGGCGGCTTCATACCCACGAGTGTTTCACCCTCGCGGCAGCCTCAGCCCCGGTGGTGCGGCGCCGGCGTCGATCAGGCGGTGGATGTCGGCTGCGCGGCGCGGGTTGAGGAAGACGTGGCGCTGGCCGACTGACGGCTTCTCGGCCAGCAGGCCGTCGGCGAGCAGCGCCTCCCCGACCGCCTGGGCGAGCTGGCGGTCGTTGCCGGCGAAGCCGCGCGCGAGATGCGCGAAGTCGGTGTGGTAGCCGCCCCACTTGCCCATGCCGGCGAGGCGCTGGAGGATGCGGCGGGCGACGCGGCGCGCCGGGTCGGGATCCTCGTGCGGCGAAACGTGCCGGCGCCCGCCTTCGGGAGCGAGCAGCGGGTAGACGAGATCCTCGTGCTCCTCGACCGAGCGCGGATCGGCCGGGCGCCCGCCGAGCCGCGCGACCGCCTCGGCGATCCTGAGCGGATGACCGGCGCCGATCGGCGCGCGCAGCGCAGCGTCGGCGAGGATCGCCCCGGGAACGGCGTGGGCCGCGGCCCGCAAGCGGTCGATGCCGCTCGCGTGGTCGTCGAACGCGAGCGGGACCAGCTCGTCGAGCGCACCCTGGTCGAGCGCGGGTGCGGGCAGGGCGAGCAGGAGGAAGCCGTCGAGCTCACCCGCCGTCACGTCGATCGCGGCGGCGTCCGCGGGGGCTCCCGGCTCGGCCAGCTCGACGAGCGCGCCGACCACCGCCGCCACGAGCAGCCACTCGCGCTCGGCGGCCTGCTGGGGGTCGGCGCGCAGCG
>JBPCNM010000166.1:0-10066 GCA_051001255.1 Solirubrobacteraceae bacterium | reverse complement strand
GCCCTCGACCAGCGCGGTGAACGGGTTGATGCGCGCGACGGCCTCGATCCATCCCGACAGCAGCTCCAGCGGCACGTAGACCGGGGCGAGGAAGAGCAGGATGAAGACGGGCATCTGCATCGCCGGGACGGCTTGGATCGTGCGCAGCCGCATCGGCACGCCCGCCGCCCACAGCGTGGCGGTCACTTTGACGAGGCTCGCCAGCGCGACCAGACCGAACAGGTCGACGCCGCCCCCGTCGATCCGCATGCCGGTGGCCAGCGCGACGGCGAACAGCAGCGCGCCGACGATCAGCGCGCGCGCCCCGGCAGCGATCGCGTAGCCGGCGAGGACGCCGAGGCGGTTCGGCGCGGCGAGCATCATCATGCACCTCGCGGCGGCAGCGGCGCCGGACCCGGGTAGGACGCCGACGGCCTGATCAACCGCCGCTCGAGCACCTCGGCGACCGCGAACCGGTGCACGGCGTCGGGCTCGCCGACGACGGAGGGCGTTAGTGTCTCCAGCGGCCATGGACGCGCTCGCCTTCCTGCCCGCCACCCAGGTGGCCGCGCGCATCCGCGAGGGCGCCGTCTCCGCCCGCGAGGCGGTCGAGGGCTGCCTGCGGAAGATCGAGTCGCTCGACCCGCAACTCGGCGCGTTCATCGAGGTGGACGCCGAGCGCGCGCTGGCCGAGGCAGGCGCGATCCCCCCGGGCGACGAGCGGCCCTTCGCGGGCGTGCCGATCGCGGTGAAGGCCAACACCCCGGTCGCGGGCCTGTGCATGGACTTCGCCTCGCAGTTCCTCGCCGGCCACCGGCCCGCGCACAGCGCCTACCTCGTGCGACGCCTGCGCGAGGCGGGCTTCGTCGTGGTCGGCACGACGAACATGCCGGAGTTCGGGATCCTCCCGACCACTGAGTCGCGCCACACCGGCCCGGCGCGCAACCCGTGGGACACGACGCGGACGCCGGGCGGGTCCTCCGGCGGATCGGCCGCCGCCGTCGCCGCCGGCCTCGTGCCGATCGCACACGGCAACGACGGGGCCGGCTCGCTGCGAATCCCGGCGGCCTGCTGCGGCGTGATCGGGCTCAAGCCCAGCCGCGGGCGGATCTCGCGCGGGCCCGACCTCGGCGACTCGTTCCTGGCCTCCGACGGCGTGCTCTCGCGCACGGTGGTCGAGACGGCCATCCTGCTCGACGTGCTGGCCGGCTACGAGCCGGGCGACGCCACCTGGGCACCGCGTCCGGCGGAGCCCTACACGCTGGCGATGCGGCGCGACCCGGGCCGGCTGCGGATCGCCATGACCGTCGCGAACGCGCTCGACGTGGACGCCGACCCGGAGGTCGTGCACGGCGTGCACGAGGCGGCGGCGGTGCTGCGCGAGCTCGGCCACGAGGTCGAGGAGGCCTCGCCCGCGCTGCCGGCGCCCGACGCGCTCGGCATCTTCCTGCAGGTGTTCGGGCCGGCCGCCACGCTGGGCATCGCGTTCGGCGAGCTGCTGGCCGGCCGGCCTCCGCTCGACGACGAGATCGAGCCGATGTCGCGGGCGATCATGGAGCTCGCGCGCGAGCTGCCCTCGACCGGCTACCTGACCGCGCTGGCGCAGCTGCAGCTGATCGCGCGCGGCACGGTCGCGTTCTTCGCCGACTACGACCTGCTGCTCACGCCCGTGCTCGCGTCGCGCCCGCTGGCGATCGGCGAGCTCCACGGCTGCGGCGACGATCCGCTGGCCGACCTGCGGCGCGCGGGCGCGTTCGCCCCCTACACCGCGCTGTTCAATGTGACGGGCCAGCCGGCCGTCTCGGTCCCGATCGGGTTCGGCGAGGACGGCCTGCCGACCGCCGTCCAGCTCGTCGGCCACCCGCTCGGGGAGGAGACGCTGCTGCAGGTGGCGGCGCAGCTCGAGACGGCCCGGCCGTGGGCGGCCCAGCGGCCGGCGATCGCCGAGCGCGTCTAGCCTGACGCGCCGGTGGCATCGCTGAGCAGGCGCGCGACCCGGAGCCTAGAATGCCGGGCTCGCTCCCCGCTCCTCACCCGAACCTGAGAGATCAGACATGGCCTACGTCATCGCAGAGCCCTGCATCGGCACCAAGGACAACTCGTGCGTGGAGGTCTGCCCCGTCGACTGCATCCACCCGACGCCCGACGAACCCGACTATGACAAGGTCGAGATGCTCTACATCGACCCGGAGGAGTGCATCGACTGCGACGCGTGCGTCGAGGCCTGCCCCGTCGACGCGTGCTTCGCCGAGGACCAGCTGCCGGACGAGTGGGCGGAGTTCGCCCAGCGCAACGCGGCCTACTTCGCGGCCAAGTAGGCGGCCTCCACGAGTTCGCCTGCCAGGCGAGCGCGCTCGTTCCTCGCCGCTCGAATCCGGTTTCGCCTGCCAGGCGAGCGCGCTCGTTCCTCGCCGCTCGCCTTCGGCGACGTTACCCTGCCATCGGCAGGCTCATCCCCACCGGCTGCGGCGCGGCGGCGGGAGCGGGCGCCTGGAGCACCGGCAGCGCGATCGGCGAGAGCGCGATGATGCCGCGCGCGGCCTGGCGGATCGCCTGCGCGGCCGCGTCGTCCGGGTCGGTGAGCATCAGCGGGAGGCCGGCGTCGGCGCCCTCGCGCAACGGCATGGTGAGCGGCACCTTGCCAAGCAGCGGGACGTCGATCTCGTCGGCCAGCAACTGGCCGCCGCCCTCGCCGAACAGCTGGAAGCGCTCTCCGCCGGGCGTCGTGAAGCCGGACATGTTCTCGATCACGCCGGCGATCTCCAGCTTGACCTTGTCGGCCATCTGCGCCGAGCGCCGCGCCACCTTCTGCGCGGTCGGCTGCGGGGTCGTGACGATGATGAACTTCGCCTGCGGCAGCAGCCCGGCGAGCGTCATCGACACATCGCCGGTGCCCGGCGGCAGATCGATCAGCAGGTGATCGAGCTCGCCCCACGCGACGTCCTCGAGGAACTGCGTGAGTGCCTTGTGGAGCATCGGCCCGCGCCACACGACCGCCTCGTCCTCGTCGAGGAAGAAGCCGATCGACATGACCTTCAGCGCATGCGCCTCCAGCGGCAGGATCTTGCGCTCCGCGGAGACCTTGGGTCGCTCGGCGCCGAGGCCGAGCATGCGGGGGATCGAGTAGCCCCACACGTCGGCGTCCAGCACGCCGACCTGCTTGCCCTCCGCGGCCAGCGCCACGGCGAGGTTGACGGTCAGCGTGGACTTGCCGACGCCGCCCTTGCCCGAGCCGACGCACAGCACGTCGGACACCTGGGCGAGCGCGCCCTCGGGTAGGCCGCCGGGACGGCCGAGCTTGCGCTGCAGGGTCGCCTTCTGTGCTTCGTCGAGGACGTCGAACCCGACGTTGACGTGGGTGACGCCGGCAAGCGCGCGGACGGCGTTCGCCACCGCGGTCTCGAAGTGGTTCTTGATCGGGCAGCCGGGGGTCGTGAGCGAGACGGTGACGTCGACGGTCCCGCCGTCGGAGATCTCGATCGAGCGGACCATGTCGAGTTCGACGATGTCGCGCCGGAGCTCGGGGTCGATGACGACCTTCAGCGCCTCGAGGATCTGGTCTCTCGTGGGCATGGAGCGCATTATCGCAGGCGGCGCTCGGCGATTTCGTGCGCTTAAGCACCACCGCCGCACCCAGAGGGCACGGCGGCGGTTGAGGGAGGAGAGGTACTGCATCCGCCGGCGGGATATGAGGCCGGCGAACTCTCCCGTTCCCCGCCGCTCTCCAGCTCGGCGGGACGGGGAAGATCGGATCGCGTAGCTTACGCGATCGCCGTGACGCGCTCCTTCGCGGTGCTGGCGAAGCGCTCGCCGGCGGTCACGCCGGCCTGCACCGCGTTCTCGACGCGCGCGACCTGCTCGGTGACGACGTTGCGACGGCGGCCGGCCTCGCGCTCGATCGAGGCGACCTCGCGCTCGGCGCGCCTGCGGTTGCCCCGGACGAGGCGCTCGGCGTTGCGGCGCCGGCCGCGCAGCTCGCGCTCGAGCCGGGTGCGCGCCTTGCGCACGTCGCGCTCGAACTGCTTGCGGGCCGTGGTGCCGCGGCGCTCCAGCTTCGTGATCTGCTTCTCGGCACCCTTGCGCGAGGTCGTCACGTCGCGCAGGTCGGTGACCAGCGAGACGGCGCGGTCGCGCGCCTCGAGCGTCGCGCCGACGTAGACGAGCGCGGCGCGCTCGGCGACGTTGCGGCCCTGCGCGGCGGTGGTCTTGGCCGCGCGGACGTTGGCCTCGGCGGCTTCGCGCGTCTCGTTGGCGGCGATCGTGCGGGTGCGACGGCCGGTCGACTTCGACGGCGCCTTGGCGGCCGCGGAGCGCGAAGTCGTCGCACGACCGGCGGCGCGTGTGGTGCTGCTCGTGCGCGCGGTCGTGCTCTTGGTGCGAGCGGTGCTCGGCTTGCGGGCGCTGCTCGTGCGCTTGGCCGGCGTGGCCTTCTTGGTGGTGGTGGTGTCTGCCATGTGGATGAATCAGCCCCTCTGGATGCGATCAGCCTAGCGTACTTAGAACTAAGTTGCTTGGGTCGTTCCCTGCGAACACACGTTTGTAAACCGCAAGCCGTACTTTGTTACACGCCGGCCGGCAATCCACGTGAACAGGTGGATAACCTGCCCAGACTTCGTAACATCCGGAACGTTCGTTCGTCTCTGCCACTTAGGCGGCCGCGGGCGCGGTGCGCGCGAGCCAGCCGGCCGGATCGTCCAGCTCGGCCAGCGTGGGCAGGTGGTCGGGCCCTTCCCACACGCGGTTGAGGCCGGCGATGCCGGCCCGCTCGACCACGCCGTCGCAGAAGCGCTTGCCCTGCTCGTATTGGCGCAGCTTCATGTCCATGCCGATCAGCTTCTCGAACAGGCGCAGCAGGCCCGTGCGGTCGGCCCGGCGGCGCTCCAGCGCGGCGCGCAGGCGCGGCAGGTCGTCGATCACGTCGGCGCCGACGGCGTCCATGACGTGCTCGGCGTATCCCTCCAGCACGGCCATGAAGGCCTGCACGCCGTCCATCAGCTCCCTGCGCTCGGGGCCGAGGATGACGGCCGCGAGGCCGCGGTCGCGGACGGCGTCCACCAGCCCCCGCAGGTCGTCCAGGCCCGGCAGGCCGCCGAACAGCTTGCCGGGGTCGAGGTCCAGCGCGGCGGCGAGCTCGCGGACCATGCCCGCCAGGTGCTCGCGCAGCCACGGCACGCCGCCGAACTGCAACGCGTGCGTGATCTCGTGCAGGGCCACCCAGCGCAGGAGCCGGTCGGCCTCGGCGTCCAGCGAGGTCGCGGCATGGCCCAGGTTGGGCGCCACGAACAGCAGCCGCGCGGGGGCGGAGGGATCGAGCACCGGGAACTCGTACTGGCCGAGCACACGCCCGGCGAGGAAGCCGGAGATCGCGCCGGCCTCGACGGCGAGCACCGCCCCGGCAGCGCCGCCCACGGCGCCGCCGAGCGCGCCCATCCGCTCTGTCGCCTTGGCGGCTGCGGGCTCGAGCACGCCGCGCATCGCGTCCAGGTTGGCGTGGATCCACGCCGCCCGGTCGACCGCCTCGGCCACCGGCAGCGCACCGGCCGTCGGCGCCAAGCCCGTGTACTCGGAGACGAGCCGCTCGCTCTCGTCCGCCGGGCGCACGAGCGCCTGGAACGGACCGGGATCCCCCGAGGGCTGCAGCGCCGCAACGCCCTCGGCCACCTTTGCTGCGAGTTGCCAGTCGACCATGGCGTTGAGGATGGCAGGCCCCGTCGCCCGGCGGCGCCCGTCAGTGAGCCGGGGCCATAGGCGGTACTCGCCGACGTTCGCCTCGGTCGACACCAGCCGGCGCGCCCGCGCGCTACGGCATCCGCGGCACGCGCGCCAGCTCGGCGGCCGCCGCCTCCGAGCGCGCCGCCACCACCGGCGACACGGGCTCCATGACCGCCAGCGGCGCGCCCAGCGGTTCGGCGCACGCCGTGAACCGCACCACGCCGCCTCCCTCGCGCACGATCAGCTGCCCCGCGGCGACGTCGACGGCACGCGAGCGGCGCAGCGTGACCATGCCGTCGAGCCGCCCGGCGGCGACCTGGCAGAGCGAGACGGCGATCGCGCCGATCGAGCGCAGGCGGTGCGCGGTCTCTGCGAGCGCATCGGCCGAGTCGCGCACCCAGCGCGGATCGGCGGACTCGATGCCCAGCAGCTCGAGCTTGCCGCCGACGCGGCGCTCCGGCACCTCCGGGTCCAGCCGCTCCCCGTCGCGCCACGCCCCCTCGCCGCGCCGCGCCACCCACTCCTCGCCGGCGCCGAAGTCGTGCACGAAGCCGAAGACGACGTCGGCCATCGTGTCCCCGGTGGCGACCGCCAGCGAGAGCGCGTGGTGGGGCAGGCCGCGCTTGGCGTTCTTGGAGCCGTCGAGCGGGTCCACGATGACGAGGACCGGCCGGGCGTGGTCGGCGCCGAAGTCCACGCGACCGCGCTCCTCGCTGACCGCCGCGAAGCGGTGGCCCGCCGCGTGCAGCGCCTCGAGCCGCCTGAACACGGCGTCCTCGGCCGCCGCGTCGATCTCGAGCGTCGCGTCACCGCCCTCGCCGCGGGTGCCCGTCTCGCGCTCCCGCTGCGCGGTGGTGGGTGCGGCGGCCAGGATCCCGCGCAGGTCGTTCACCGCCGCGCGGGCGGCGCCCAGCCAATCCGGTGCCAGGGCGCTCACCCGCCGTATCCTACGGAGGTGCCCGTGACGGAGAAGACCCCTGCGCAGCACGAGGCGGTCACTCATCCCGGCGGCCCGCTGCTGATCCTCGCCGGTGCGGGCACGGGAAAGACGCACACCCTCGTGGAGCGCTTCGCCTGGCTCTCGGAGCACGGCACGTCCGCGGACGCCATCCTCGTGTTGACGTTCTCCAGCGCGGCCGCCGACGAGCTGCGCGAGCGGATCGAGACGCGCCTGGGCGGGATCCCGGTCGCCTACGAGGACCTCTCGGTCACGACGTTCCAGGCGTTCTGCGCGCGCCTGCTGCGCGAGGAGGCGCTGGAGGCGGGGATCGACCCGTTCGCCGCCCCGGTCACCGCGGCCGACCGACTCGCGATGCTGCTCGAGCGCATCGACGACCTCCCGCTCGCCTCGCACGACCTGCGCGGCAACCCGAGCGCGCTGCTCGGCTCGATCGTCCAGCGCATCGACCGGCTCAAGGACGAGCTCGTCACGGCGCGCGACTACGAGGCGTGGGCCGTCACGCTGCCGCAGGAGAGCGAGGCCGAGCGGGCGCGCGCGGCGCGCGAGCGCGAGTTCGCCGCCATCTACGCCGCTCACGACCGCCTGCTGGCCGAGGCGGGCACGCTCGACTTCGGCGACCTCGCCCTGCACGCGTTCCGCCTGCTGCGCGAGAAGCCGCACATCCGCCAGCGGCTGGCCGCGCGCTTCCGCCACGTGCTCGTCGACGAGTTCCAGGACACGAACTTCGCCCAGAACCTGCTGCTGCGGCTGCTCGTGGCCGAGCACGGCAACGTCACCGCGGCGGGCGACGACGACCAGGCGATCCACCGATTCCGCGGCGCGTCGACGAAGAACATCGCCGACTTCCGCGCCGAGTGGCCCGAGGCCGCGGTCGTGCGCCTGGCCGAGAGCTTCCGCTCCGGCGAGCGGATCCTCGCCGCGGCTCACGCCGTCGTCGAGCCCGACGCCGACCGCCTGCCCAAGCGCCTGCAGGCGTGCGCCGGGTCGCCGGCGGGCGACGTGGCGTTCTGGCGCTGCGCCTCCGAGCGCGCCCAGGCGCAGGCGGTCGCCGCCGACGTCGAGCGGCTCGTGGCGCGCGACGAGCGAAGCGGTGACGAGGCCTCCGGCCGAGGCAGGGTCGCCCCGGAGGACGTGTGCGTGCTGGTGCGCTCGGTCAAGGGCGAGGGGCAGGCGGTCGCGGCGGCGCTGGAGGAACGCGCCGTGCCCTACCGGCTCTCGGGCGCCGCGGCGTTCTTCCAGCGCGCGGAGGTACGCGACCTGCTGGCGTGGCTGCGGCTCCTGGTCGACCCCGGAGACGCCGGCGCCGTGGTGCGCGCGCTGGCGCGGCCGCCGATCGAGCTGCGCGCGATCGACCTTGCCCGCTGCACGCAGATCGCCCGCCGGCGCAAGCTCGACATGGTCGCCGCGCTCGGCGCCGCGCTGGAGTCGCCGCAGATCCCGCCCGAGGCGCGCGAGCGCGTCCTCGTCTTCCTCAAGCTCTACCGCTCCGCCGCCGGCGCGATCGACTCCACGCGCCCGGACCTCTACGTGCACCGGCTGATCGAGCGCCTCGGCCTGCGCCGCCAGCTGCTGTTCGCCGCCTCCAGCGAGGTCGTCGAGCGGCTCGTGAACCTGGCGAAGTTCGGCGAGCTGGCCGCCGACTACCTGCGCCGCTCACCTCAGGCCACCGCGCGCGAGTTCGCCCGCTCGATCGCCGCCGTGGCCGACGCCGGGCTGCGCGAGGAGGAGGCGGCCGCCGCAGGGCGGCCGCGCGGCGTGCGGGTGATGGGCATGCACGCGGCCAAGGGGCTCGAGTTCGACCACGTGTACGTGCTCGGCGTGATGGCGGCGCGCATGCCGGGCCCCCGCCAGCGCGCGCTCGAGCCGATCCCGGACGCGCTGATCAAGGAGGCGCTGCCACCGGACTCCAAGGCCGCACAGGTCGGCGAGATGCGGCGGCTGCTCCACGTCGCGATGACGCGCGCGCGGCGGCGGCTGGTGTTGGCCTACCCCGCGGTGACCGAGCGGGGCGCCGCGCAAGCGCCGTCGCCGTTCGCGGAAGAGGCCCGCGCGGCCGTCGGCGGCGAGTGGGAGGCGCGTGAGGAGGAGCTGTTCGGGCCCGCCGAGACGCTGCAGTCCACGTTCCGGCTGCTGCGCGACGAGCTGCTCACGACCGTCGCCCAGGTCGGCGGGCGCCTCGGCGAGCTGCGCTTCGACACCGACCTCGACGTCTCGCACGCGGTCGTGCGCTACCTCGAGGTGCTCAAGCTCTCGGCGCTGATGGAACGCACGCGCGACGGCTCGCTCACGGTCGCCGAGGCGCTGCCGGAGGTCAACGCCCGGCTGCTGCAGGCCGCCACCGCCGAGCAGCGCGAGATCTTCGAGACGTCGGCGCTCGACGAGTACCTGCTCGACGCCGAGCGCGACGAGAAGCTGCGCGCGCGAGCGGTGGCGCAGCGCTCGGAGCCCTCGCTGGAGCAGTTCCTGCCGCGCCGGGGCGACGGGCTGGTGCTCAGCGCGACCGACATCGAGACCTACCGCACCTGCCCGCTGAAGTACAAGTTCGCCCGCGTGTTCCGGATCCCGTCGGAGCCGACGCTCAACCAGCGCTTCGGCATCCTCGTCCACCAAGTGCTGGAGCGCTTCCACCAGGGCGGCGCCACGGCCGGCTCGCTGCCCGAGCTGCTCGGCCTGCTGGAGGCCGGCTGGCGCCGCGGCGGGTTCGGCGACTCCGAGGAGGAGCGCCAGCTGCGGGCCAAGGCCACCCAGGCCCTCGTTCGCTACCACGACCGCTTCCGCGAGGAGGACGGCGAGCCGGTGTGGTTCGAGCGCTCTTTCCAGTTCCGCATGGGCCGGCACCTGCTGCGCGGGCGCGTCGACCGCGTCGACCGCCTCCCCGACGGCGGCTACGAGCTGATCGACTACAAGACCGGTCGCCCGAAGACGGCCGCCCAGCTGCGCGAGGACGTGCAGCTCTCGCTCTACGCGGTCGGCGCGCGCGAGGCGTGGGAGCTCGACGCGGCGCGCCAGAGCTACTACTACGTGCTCGACGACGCGAAGGTGCCCGTCACGCGCGACGCCGAGGACCGCGAGTGGATCACCGACACGGTGCGCGATGTCGGCGACGGGATCCTGGTGCAGGGCTTTGAGCCGACGCCTTCGGTATCCGTGTGCTCGCGCTGCGACTACCGGATCGTGTGCCCGGCGGCGGAGCGATAGATGACAGTGGACTTACTCCAGGCCGCGCTGCCGCAGGAACCGCTGGAAGTCCCGCGCGAGTGCGTCACCTGAGGGCAGCTCGCTCGGGTCGGGATCGTCGTCTTCGTCCTCGCTGGCCTCCTCGAGGCGCTCGACGAAAGCTTGCACGTCGGGATCGCTCTGTACCGCGCGCGAGACCTGGCGCTCGTAGTCGACCGATGCCTCTTCGAGCGAGCT
>JBPCNM010000165.1:0-8035 GCA_051001255.1 Solirubrobacteraceae bacterium | reverse complement strand
GACCGTCGAGGCAAGTCTCGACGGCCGCCACGACCCGGGGGAGGCGAGCGACTATTGCTTCTCCGGCTATCTCGTCGACGTCGAGGTTGATCCGGCCACCGGCGCGGTCGCCGTGCTCGGAGCGACGCTGGTCGCCGACGCCGGCACGGTGATCAATCCGATCGCCCACGCCGGACAGCTGCAGGGTGGCTTCGCGATGGGCATCGGCGCGGCGTTGATGGAGGATCTGCGCAGCGACGAGGGGCGCGTCACGACGCTGACGCTCTCGCACTACAAGCTGCCCACGCCACTCGACGTTCCCGAACTCGAGATCGTGCTGCTGGAGCCCGACCTGGGCCCGGGGCCTTACGGCGCGAAGTTCGCCGGCGAGTTGAGCACCAGCGGCGTCGCCCCCGCGATCGCCAACGCGATCGCGGACGCCTGCGACGTCGAGCTGCACGACCTGCCGCTGACCGCCGAGCGCGTCCATCGCACCCTCGCGGCCGCGCACGGGCGCGAGCTCGGCGTCCGCACCCGCTTCACCCCCGGCTCCGGTACAGGCGCGTCGTGAGCGGCGCGAAGATGAGCGTCAGTGCCGCGGCCGTCGCCAGCACGACCACGAGGTCCCCGCCGACCGCCGTTCCCTCCATCAGGCCGCGAGCGGCGGTGACCAGGTGGGAGATCGGGTTGACGTCGACGAAGGCCTCGAGTCCCCGCGGCAGCGTCTCGGGGTCGACGAAGACGTTGCTCAGGAACGTGAGCGGGAAGATGCCCATGAAGCCCGCGTTCATGACCGCGTTGGGCGAGCGCAGGAGCAGGCCGATGGTCGTGAACACCCACGAGAGGGCAAACGCGAACACGACCACGAGCGCCAATGCGGCGACCGCGCCGCCGACGCCGGCGCCCGGCCGGTAGCCCAGCACCACGCCGAGGACGATGATCACCGTCCCGGCGACCAGGTAGCGGACGCTGTCGCCGAGCAGGGCGCCGACGAGCGGCGCCGGCCGCCAGATCGGCAGGGACCGGAAGCGGTCCACGACGCCCTTGGTCAGGTCGGTGTTGAGCGCGACCCCCGAGTAGACGGTGGTGAACAGCACCGACATCACCAGGACCCCGGGCAGGATGAACTGCAGGTAGTCACCCGTGGACCCGGCGATCGCACCACCGAACAGGTAGGTGAACATCAGCACGAACATCACGGGCGTGATCGTCACGTCAAGGAGCTGCTCGGGGACGTGCTTGACCTTCAGCATCCCGCGCCAGCCGAACGTGAGCGCCGCCGACAGGGCGCTCGGGCGCGGCGGACGAGGGGTCGCCGACAGGGCCTGGCGAAGCGCCGCCGCTTCGGCGGCGGCCTCGGTGGGGGCTCCGCTCGTCGGTGCGGTGCTCATGCGGCCGGCTCCTCCTGCGTAGCGGTGGCGTGCTCCTCGGCGGGATGGCCGGTCAGCGCCAGGAACACCTCGTCGAGGCTCGGCTGGCCGAGCGAGAAGCCGGCGATCCTGACGCCGGAGCGAGCGAGCGCGGCGACGGCCTCGGCGGCCCGGTCGGCATCGGCGCACTGGGCCCACAGCGCCGCCGGGTCGGGCTCCGCGTGCGCCGCGCCGAGTTCCTGGACGAGCACGCGCTCGGCGTCCGGGCGCTGGTCGGGGTCGAGCAGGCGCACGTGCAGCGCGCCCGACCCGACCGAGGCCTTGAGCTGGGCGGGGGTCCCCTCCGCGATCACCTTGCCGTGGTCGATGACGGCGATCCCCTCGGCGAGCTGGTCCGCCTCGTCGAGGTACTGCGTGCACAGCAGGATCGTGGTCCCCTCGGCGACGAGCGCACGGATGATGTCCCACACCTGGTTGCGCGAGCGCGGGTCCAGGCCCGTCGTGGGCTCGTCGAGGAACATCAGCTGGGGCGTGACGACGATGCTCGCGGCGATGTCGAGCCGCCGCCGCATGCCGCCGGAGTAGTGCTTGACGAGCCGGCCGGCCGCGTCGGCGAGACCGAACGCCTCGAGCAGCTCGGCCGCGCGCGCCTTGGCCTGGGCCCGCCTGAGGCCGAGCAACCGCGCGAGCAGGACGAGGTTCTCCCGCCCAGTCAGGTCCTCGTCGACCGAGGCGAGCTGCCCGGTCAGGCTGACCAGGCCGCGCACCGCATCCGCCTCGGCCACGACGTCGTGCCCGAAGACGCGTGCGGAGCCGGCGTCGGGCGTCAGCAGCGTGGCGAGCATCCGGATCGTCGTCGTCTTGCCGGCCCCGTTCGGGCCGAGCACGCCGTAGACGGATCCGCTGCGCACCGCCAGGTCGACGCCGTCGGCCGCCCGGGTGGCGCCGAACGACTTCGCCAGTCCTATGGCCTCGATCGCGAGCGTGGGGTGGGCTGTCATCTGGTTGCCTTGCGTGCTGGGACGAGCGCGCCGCCGCCTGGACCGTACAGCGCTTCCCAGAAGGCCGGAAGCGAGGAAGGCGGGAGCCCGGCTGAGCACTGCGAGAATGCGGGGCGATGATCCCTGGACGGACCTACCAGGAACTGCAGCCGGCGCCGCGGCTCGCGGGGCACCTGTGGACTGTGTGGATCCACCGCGTCCCGGGCGACGCGGCTCCCTACACGCATCGCTCGGTGCCGAACGGGACCGTCGAGCTCGCCTGCGGCGTGGGAGCGGTCCCGCGGATCGTCGGGCCGCACACCCGCGCGACGGTGGAGATGCTCGAGCCCGGCACGACCGTGGTGGGTGCGCGGTTCCATCCCGGCGCCGCGCCCTCGGTGCTCGGCGTGCCGGCGTCCGAGCTCCTCGACCTCACGCTGGACTCCGACGCGGTCTGGGGGCGCTGGGCCGTCGCGCTCGGGGAGCGCGTCGCCGGGGCCGCCTCGCCGCTCGAGGCGGTCGCCGTCCTGCAGGCGCAGATCATCGGCCGGCTGGACGCAGCGGCCGGCCCCGACCCGCTCGTCGCCGAGGCGGTGCGGCGGCTGATGCCCGGCCGGACGGACGACGTCGGCTCCCTCACGTCGTCGCTGTCGATCTCCGAGCGCCAGCTCCGCCGCCGCTGCCTGGCCGGGATCGGCCTCGCCCCGAAGGCGCTCCAGCGGATGCTGCGCTTCCAAGGGTTCCTCGCGCGGGTCCAGTTCGAGCTCGCGCGAGGGAGAGCGCCGGCCGCCGGCGGGCTGGCCCGGCTCGCCGCCGACGCGGGCTACGCGGACCAGTCCCATCTCAGCCGCGAATGCGACCGGCTGACCGGGCTGCCGCCGCGGGCGTTCCTGCGCGAGACCGAGCACCAGTGCGTGCCCGAGCACGATCACGCGGCTTCGTTCCTTCCTCTGCTCCGCGCCGCGGCGCCGGACTGAGGCACGCGGCCCGCGCTCCGGTCACCGGTCGCCGGCAAGCCCGCCCCCGGCGTGCGCACGACCGATCGATGCGGTCCGCTCACCGGGTCCGTCCACTCCTCGCCGATGACCCTGAACCCGAACCGCTCGTAGAAGCCGAGCACGCTCGTCCGCGCGTTGCACCACACCCGTCCACCGATCCGGTCGACGTGCTCCAGCGCGGCCTCCACGACGGTGCCGGCATGGCCGCGCCCTCGAGCGTCCTCGGCCGTGGCCATACCGCGCAGCTGCCACCAGCCCGCGCCGCGTGGCTCCCACGCGGGCACGGCCGGTCGCACATTGACCGTCGAGAGCACTCGCCCGTCGTCTGCGAGCGCCGCGAAGAACCACGTGTCGGGGTGGTCATCGTCGGGCTTGACCACCGCACCGACGCCCTTGCCGGGCCGCAGCACCTCGGCGCGCAGCTGCGCCGTCGAGCCTGCGGGGACCCTCCGCACGATCACGCCTTGACCCGCATCAGCCGGCGGCTTCGAGACGGGGAATCACGACGTCAGGACATCCACGCCGCAATCCTGGCAGGGCCGGCGGCGCTCGGGCGGACCTGACGTAGATGACATCCGTCCAAGACCGCGGCGGTCTCATGGCCGTAGGTTCGGGGCGAGCTTCGGAAACCGCGACGGGAGGACCGCATGGCGCAGTACCCGCGAGCCACCGCGTCGGACGTCGTGTCGCAGGCGGCGATCCAGGCCGTGAGCCTGGAGAAGTCATACGGCCACGTCCGCGCCCTGTGCGGCGTCGATCTGCGCGTCGCGGCCGGAACCGTGCTCGGGCTGCTCGGCCCGAACGGGGCTGGGAAGACCACGGTGGTGCGGATTCTGAGCACGCTGCTCGCCCCCGACGCCGGCTCGGCCCAGGTCACCGGCCTCGACGTCGTGCGCGATGCCTCCACACTGCGGGCCGAGATCGGCCTCGCCGGCCAGTACGCGGCGGTGGACGAGAATCTCACGGGGCGCGAGAACCTCGAGATGGTGGGACGGCTCTACCACCTCGGTCGCCGCCCGGCGCGCAAGCGTGCGCGCGAGCTGCTCGAACGCTTCGACCTCGTCGATGCCGGGCCTCGCCTCGTGCGCACCTATTCGGGCGGGATGCGGCGCCGGCTCGACCTCGCTGCGGCGCTCGTCGCTCACCCGCCGGTGCTGTTCCTCGACGAGCCCACCGCAGGGCTCGATCCCCGCAGCCGCATCTCCCTGTGGGAGATGGTCGAGGATCGCGTCGCCGCCGGCACGACCGTGCTGCTGACCACCCAGTATCTGGACGAGGCCGACCGGCTCGCCGACCGGATCGCGGTAATCGATCACGGCCGCGTGATCGCCGAAGGCACGTCCGACGAGCTCAAACGGCAGGTCGGCGGCGAGCGGGTCGAGATCGTGTTGGGCGCTCAGGATCAGGCAGAGGCTGCCGTCTGGGCGCTCGCGGAGCTCGCCCAAGGGCCGTGTTCCGCGAGGGACGGGGTCATCGACGTGCCGATTCGCCGCCGCGAGGGTGCGATCGTCGAGGCCGTCCACAGGCTCGACGAGGCCGGCGTCGTGGTCCACGACCTCGCCGTGCGCCGTCCGACGCTCGATGACGTCTTTCTTGCCCTCACCGGCCGCGCGGCCGAACACGAGAACGGACGTGACGTCGGGCGGCAGGATGGCGCTGCGGGAGGCGAGCACGTGCGTGCGGGGGACGTCCGATGACCGCGCTTCGCCACGCCGTCGGCGACACGCTGATGCTCGCCGAGCGCAGCCTGAAGCGAATCCCGCGCAATCCCGAGCTGCTGACTGCCTTCACCCTGCAGCCGATCATGTTCGTTCTGGTCTTCGTGTACGTCTTCGGCGGCGCGATCCAGACGCCGGGGTTCGGCAGCTACGAGGAGTTCCTGATGCCGGGGATCATCGTCCAGACGATGGCGTTCGGGGGTTATGTCACCGCGCTCAGCCTCGTCGAGGACATGCATCGGGGCCTCATCGATCGCTTCCGCTCGCTGCCGATGGCGCGCTCGGCGGTCCTCAGCGGTCGGACGCTCGCCGACATCGTCACCAGCTGCCTGTCGCTCGCGATCATGATCGTCGTCGGGCTCTTGGTCGGCTTCTCGTTCAGCGCCCCGCCGGCGCAGGTCGCGGCCGGGATCGGGCTGATGCTGCTGTTCGGCTATGCGTTCTCGTGGATCTTCGCGTGGATCGGGCTCGTCGTCTCCACTCCTGAGGCGGCGAACTCGTTCGCCGTCATGATCATCTTCCCGCTCACGTTCGCCTCCTCGGCGTTCGTCCCACCGGAGACGATGCCCGCCGGCCTGCGGACCTTCGCGACCGACATCAACCCGTTCTCGACCATGGTCGACGCATTGCGGGCGCTGTTCCTCGACAGCCCGGCGGGCAACGACGTCTGGGGCGCGATCGCCTGGTGCCTCGGGCTCATCGTCGTGTTCGGATCGCTCTCGGTCGCCCGCTACCGCCGCGCCGTCTCGACGTAGGTGGTTCTCGTGCGGCGCGCGGATCGTGCGGGTTACGGTGTGCAGGTGCTGCAGGAGGCCTTCCAGTCCGCCGGCGTCCGCAGGGTCGTGCTCGGCGTCCCCGATCCGCGGCTTCGCCCGCACGTCATGGGCTACTGCGGATACTCCGAAAGCGGATCGGGGCTCATTCGCCGGGTCCAGGTTCCGTCGCCCGGCGTCGGGCTGATCGTCGGCTTTGGACCTCCGGTGCAGATCGCTTATCCGCGTCATCCGGCCGGATCGATGGCGCACGCGACGTCGTTCGTGGCTGGGCTGCATGACTCGCATGCGATCGCCGAATCGGCCGGACAGCAGGGCGTGCAGATCAGCCTCACTCCGCTCGGCGCGTACATGGTCCTCGGCGTGCCCATGGACACTCTGGCGAACCGCGCCGTCGAGCTCGAGCAGGTGCTCGGGGGGTTCGCCGCCCGCTTGACGGAACAGCTCTACGAGACGCCGACCTGGGAGGCGCGCTTCCGATTGCTCGACGCCGTGCTCGCGAGGCGCCTGGCCGCTGCGCGCGAACCGTCGCCCGCCGTCAGCTGGGCGTGGCGGAGGCTGATCGAAACGAGCGGACGGCTGGATATCCGCACGCTGACCGACGAGCTCGGATCGAGTCGGCAGTACCTGGTCGGCAGGTTCCGGAAGGAACTCGGGCTCCCACCGAAGACGCTGGCGCGCATCCTCCGGTTGCAGAGTGCCATCCGTCTGCTCGAGCGCGACGGCCATCCAAGCTTGACGGAGGTGGCGCATGAGTCCGGCTACTTCGACCAGGCGCACTTCAACCGCGACTTCCGAACGCTCACCGGCAGCACACCGACCGAGTTTCTTGCTGGGCGCCTACCGGATGGCGCTGGCGTAGTCTGTCGCTGAAAGGCGGCGGGCAGACCGATCTCACGCCTGTCGGACGGTTCACATCCGTCCCAGGTGGCGAACAGCCTCCGGTCCACCTGTACTAGCCTGCGGCGGCATGCCGAGCTGGAACGACGTCGTTGACATCGGAGCGCGATTTCCGGGGGTCGAGGTCGGCACGTCGTTCGGGACGCCCGCTCTGCGTGTCCGCGGCAAGCTGATGTGCCGACTGCGCACGGACCCCGATGCCCTCGTGCTCCGCGTCATCGACATCGGCGAGCGCGAGGCGCTCTTGCAAGGCCAGTCCGAGATCTTCTTCTCCACTCCCCACTACGACGGCTACCCCTACGTTCTCGTCCGCATGGAGGCCATCGACGCCGGGGAGCTCGCCGAGCTCATCGAGGACGTGTGGCGACTGCGTGCCCCCAAGCGCCTCATTGCCGAGCTCGGCCCGGCCGCCCCCGCCGACGATCAGGAACCGATCATCTAGGCCGCGTGCTCGTGATCGGCGGACGGCGTTGCGAGCACGCTTCGAGCGTGGCCGATCAGCGCTCGGGCGGCGGGGCTGACCGGTCCGTCGGCGCGCCACGCGAGTTCGATGCGCCCGCGCAGCCGGGGGCGCGTGATGGTGAGCGCATGGAGTTCCGCCGGGTGCGCGTGGGCGACGGATGCGGGCAGAATGGCGACGCCGAGGTTCCGGGCGGCGAGCTGCGCGAGGACGTCGGGGTCGCTGGCCTCGAACGCGATCCGGGGTTGGAAGCCCGCGCCGGCGCACGCGTCGTCGAGTGCGGCGCGCAGCCCGGTGCCGCGGGGCAGGCTGATCAACGGTCGCGTCCGCAGGGCGGCGAGGGTGATGCGCGTGCTGGCGGACAGCGCGTCGCTGCGGCTGACGGCGGCGACGAGCGGCGCGTCGATGACGACCTGGGTCTCGATGCCCGCCGGCGGTGGACCGGCCGAGCCGATCAGCGCCATGTCGAGCCGGCCGGCTCGCAACGCTTCGAGCAGGCGATCGGAGTTGCCTTCGGCGAGGGTGATCTCGACGGCGGGGTGGTCTCGGTGGAAGCCGGCCAGCAGGTCGGGCAGCTCGGCGGCGGGGCAGGAGGTCACCATCCCCACGGCGACGTGTCCGCGCATCAGGCCGGCGAGCTCGTCGACGGCGAGCCGCGCCCCGGAGACCGACGCGAGGGCGGCACGGGCGTAGGGCAGGACGGCGGCGCCCACCTCGGTCAGGCGCACCGTACGTCCTGAGCGGTCCAGGAGGGCCTGGCCGAGCTCTCGCTCGAGCTGGCGGACTTGGGCGCTCACGCCGGGCTGGGCGACGTGCAGCTTGGCTGCCGCCCTGGTGAAGCTCGCCTCCTCCGACAC
>JBPCNM010000164.1:0-3440 GCA_051001255.1 Solirubrobacteraceae bacterium | reverse complement strand
CGCCGCGACGTCCTCAGGCGACTCGACGCGCCAGGGCACCGGGAAGCCGGAGTCGGCGAGGTAGAACCCGGGGAAGCGGTCGGTGCCGTAGCCGAGCACGCACACGTTCAGGGTCTCCAGCCGCTCGAGCGTGGCGCCCACGTCAAGGATCGACTTGACCCCTGCGCAGACGATCGTCACGCCCGTGCCGGCGAGCGTCGTGAGGTCGGCCGACTCGTCCCAGCTCTCGCGCGCCTCGCGGTGCACGCCGCCAAGCCCGCCGGTGGCGAACACGCGGATGCCGGCGCGCGCGGCGAGATGCGAGGTCGAGGCGACCGTCGTGGCGGCCGACCCGCCGACCGCCATCACCGGCGCGAGATCGCGCACGCCGGCCTTGGCGAAGCCACCGCCGAGCGCCATCGCCTCCAGCGCGGCGTCGTCGAGCCCGATCCGCGCCTCGCCGTCGACCACCGCGATCGTGGCGGGCACGGCGCCCCCGGCCCGGACGACGGCCTCCAGAGCGCGCGCGACCTCGAGATTGCGCCCGCGCGGGAGCCCGTGGGCGATGAGCGTGCTCTCGAGCGCGACCACTGGGCGGCCACCCGCGAGCGCCTCGGCGACCTCGGGCGCGACCCGGATTCCGGCGGTCATCGAGGTGGCCATCCTACGACGGCCGGCGGGCCGCGGGAGGCCCGGACACCGTCCATCCGTCGAGTGGGGCGTTGAGTGCCCGGCTTGCAGGCATTACGCTGGTCGGGTTGGCCGCGAACGCAGTCGCCGAAGTCCCGCGAGGGTCGAGGATGCGCCGGCGGGACACCCTTCTCGTAGCCGGACAGTTCGTCCTGCTCGCAGCCGCCGTCCTCGGCGCCGTCCTGGGGACCGCCGCGGAGGACTGGCAGCCGTGGAGCCTGTTCTTCTCGCTGCTGGCGCTAGCGCTTGTCGGTCAGTTCCTGTCGGTGCAGACGGGGACCGTGCAGATCGGGCCCGCGTTCATCGCGACGGCGGTGGCCATGGCGCTGCTCGGGCCGGCGCCGGCCGCCCTGATCGCGGTGGCGGCGGTGCTCGCGTGGTCGCTGAAGGCGCGCACGCCGCGGCCGCTGCTGTTCAACAACGTGGTCGCGCTGACCACGTACCCCGTCGTGGGCGCGCTGCTGTTCGATGCGCTCGGCGACCTGGGCGAGACCCGGACGGCGGCGCTGGCCACGGCGGCGGTCGTCTTCGTCATCTACCTGGCGACGAACTTCCTCAACTTCCTGCTGATCGTCGGCTACCTCTGTGTCCGCGACCGCACGAGCCTGATCGCCGCGGTGCGTCACCTCTACGTGCCGGTCGTCCCGTGGGAAGTGGCGACCGGGACGCTGACCGCCGGCACGGTCCTGGCCTACCAGGAGGTCGGCCTGATCGCGGTCGCGATGCTCGCCGTCATGCTGATCTCCTACCGCTACCTGCTCCGGTCGGTCGTCGACGCCGAGCGCCAGCGCGACGAGTTGCGCGAGCAGGTCGAGGAGCTCGAGGCGCTGCATCACGGCGTCATCCGCGTGATGGTGGAGACGCTCGGCATGCGCGATCGCATGACCGCGCGCCACTCAGCCGCGGTGGCGCGCTTCGCCAAGGCGACCGCGGCGGCCGCCGGGCTGTCAGCGCGCGAGCAGGAGCTGGTCCATACGGCGGGCCTGCTGCACGACGTGGGGAAGTTCACCTTCCCCGACCACACGCTGACGGGCGTGCGGCTGACCGAGGAGGACTGGGAGCTGATCCGCTCGCATCCGCAGCGCGGCGCCGACATCGTCGGGCGGGTCCGCGGCTACACCGAGGTCGCCGAGATCGTCCTGTGCCATCACGAGCGGATCGACGGTCGCGGCTACCCGCGCAACCTCGCGGGCGACGGCATCCCTGTGCTCGCGCGGCTCCTGTCGGTCGCGGACTGCTTCGACGTGATGACCGCGCGCGATTCCTACCGGACGCCGATCTCGATCGAAGAGGCGCTCGCCGAGCTGCGCCGGGTCGCCGGTACGCAGCTCGACGCCCGCTTCGTCGAGGTCTTCGTCGGCATCGTGATGGGGTCCGGAGTGGACTTCCGTCACGCCGACGACGAAGACCTCGAGGCCGAGCTGAGCGGGCAGGCGCCCCGCAGCCCGGCGGCTCGCGCCGTGCGCCGCTGACGCGGGCAGGCGGTGTCGCACCAGCGAGAACTAGTGATTCCAACCCATTTTTCCCTGCTCCTTCCGGGGTTTTTGGAGCACCCGACGCGCTCCCTGCTCTACTTTTTCGGACGGAAGGAGTGCCGCTTGAGACTTCTTTTAAGAGATCGGTCTCCGGCTCTCGGGCGACCGCAACTTCGGACCCCGCGAGAGGTTCCGCTCGACATGGGAGTCCGACGCCTCGCCGGCTGGACGGCGGCTGCCCTCATCGCCGTTCCCGCCACCGCGCTCGCCGCGCCGGACACGCCCGATCCCGCGTTCGGCACGGGCGGCACGGTGCTGACGAACTTCACCGGGCGCACGCCGGCCGCCGCCGGGATGACGCTCGACCGCGCCGGGCGCATCGTCCTCGTGGCGAAGACCGGCCCGGCGGAGCTCGGCGTCATGCGGCTGGCGCCGGACGGCACGCCCGACCCCGATTTCCAGGGTGGTGCCGTCACGCGGCGGCTCGACGGAGCGGACGAATCGCTGCTGACCGACGTGGCCGAGCAGGCCGACGGCGCCTACGTGGTCGGTGGCTGGGTCGAGGAGGCGCCGCCGATCCGGCGCTTCGCGCTGGTCCGGTTCACCCCGGCCGGGGAGCCGGACGCGGCGTTCGGCGCGGTCCGCGACGCGCTCGCCGGCGACGACGAGATCCGCGCGCTCGCGATCCAGCCCGACCAGGCGATCGTCGCCGCCGGGCGCGCGGGCAGCCGCATCCGCGTCGCCCGCTACGCGCCGGACGGCGCCCCGGACCCGGCATTCGGCGGGGTGCACGACGTCGGCGGTCCGGCGGTGACCGGGGAGGAGGCGAGCGGCGTCGTCGTCGAGCCCGGCGGCCGCGTCCTGCTGGCCGGGACCGGCACGGTGGCCGGCGAGCGCCGCTTCCTGCTCGTGGCGCTCACGCCCGCCGGCGCCCTGGACGCGACGTTCGGCATCGGCGGCTACGTCACGCTCGACGTCGGCGACGGCGCCGCGTCGGTGCGGGCGATGAAGCGCCAGCCCGACGGCAAGCTGCTCGTGGCCGGCGGGACCGGCGCCGGAGGCGTGGTCGTCCGCTTCCTCCCCGACGGAACGCCCGACCCGACCTTCAGCACCGACGGCGTCGCGCGCCTCGGCGTCCCCGGCGCGGTCGCGGAGGATGTCGCCCTGCAGGCCGACGGCAAGGTCGTCGCGGTGGGAGCGGCCGACAGCGCTGGCGCAAGCGCCGACTCCCTCGTGGCGCGCTTCCGTCCGGGCGGCGCGCGCGACCCGTGGTTCGGCGCCGACGGCGTCGTGCGC
>JBPCNM010000163.1:0-5718 GCA_051001255.1 Solirubrobacteraceae bacterium | reverse complement strand
GGGCCCGGGCCTCGGAGTCGTAGGACTCCTCGGCGGAGTCGAGCGTTCTGGCGTAGGTGCGCTGCGCCTTCTTGGGCGACTTCTTCAAAGTCCGCGGCAGGTCTTCCTCGGAAGTAGGCATACGCGGGTCCTACCCGCTCGCCCGCAGCGGATTCGCGGGATCGCGCTCCTGCACGGCGTGCCGGCTGCCGTACTCGGCCAGGAGGTCGAGGAACGGCACGGCGTCGAACGCCTCCGGGCCGAGCACGCCCGCGCCCCGCCAAGCGCCCGTGGCCAGCAGCTCCATCGCCACGACCGGGTTGATCGCGGTCTGCCAGACGACGGCCTGCATCCCGTCGCGCGCCATCGTCTCCTCGTTGTCGACGACGTGATGCAGGTACACCGCGCGCGGCTCTGAGTCCTTGCCCGTGCCGGTCACCAGCGTGCCAGCGCACGTGCGCCCGGTCATCCGGTCGCCGAGCGTGGCGGGATCGGGCAGCGCGGCGGCCACGACGTCGCGCGGCGCGACCTCCACGCCCTTGACGCGCAGCTTCTCCGTCGAGTCGAGCCCGAGCAGGTTCAGCGTCTTGAGCACCGCGATGAACGCGTCGCCCAGGCCGTACTTGAACGTGACGCGCTCGCAGTCCACCCAGCGCGGTACGAGCACGACCTCCTCGTGCTCGACGCTGACGCACTCGACCGGCCCGATCCCCCCGGGGAACTCGAACACCTCCGGCTCGGAGAACGGCGCGGTCGTGTACCAGCCGCGCTCGCGCTCCCAGATCAGCGGCGGGTTCAGGCACTCCTCGATCGTCGTCCAGATCGAGAACGTCGGCGCGAACGGGTAGCCCTGGACGGTGAGGCTGGCGCCGTCCCGCACGCCGACCTCCTCGATCCGCTCGAACAGGTGGTCGGCGGCGTAGCGGGCGAAGACGTCCGACAGCCCCGGCTCCACGCCGATCCCGCACAGCGCCAGCCGCCCGGCCGCCTCCCAGTCGTCCGCCGCGGCGAACTGGTCGTCGCCGAGCATCACGCCCGGCTCCTCGAACGGCCGCTCGGGATGGCGCCGCGAGAGCGTCATCGCCATGTCGAGGTAGGTGCATCCGGCCCGGCCCGCCGCGGCGAAGATCGGCGGGTTCAGCCACGGATCGCAGGCGTTGAGGATCACGTCCGCGCGCTCGGCTTGCGCCAGCGCGACGATCGCGCCCTCGTCGGAGGCGTCGAGCTGCGCGCTCGCGAACCGCTCGTCGCCCAGCCGCGCGACGGCCGCCTGCGCCCGCGGCGCCGCCACGTCGGCGAGCACCATCCGCTCGAAGAAGTCGCGGCGCCTGGCGATCGCGGCCACCGCCGTACCCACGCCGCCTGCGCCGATCACGACGACCCGCATGGCGGGACTCTATGCGCAGACGCGTCAGCGGTCCTCGGCCGGCTGGGAGCCGACGATGCGGTCGTGCCGCGGCGCGGGCATCTCCGAGCGCCGGCCGTGGACCGACTTCCAGATCGCCTCGTTGAGCCCGATCTCGGGCGTGGCGTCCTCGATCTCGAAGTTCCAGCGCCCCGAGACGGTGGCCATCGGCGCCGTCGGCGCGTTGCGCTGCGCGTCCGGCAGCCCGAACGGGACCACGCTAGGCATCCGCGCGTCGTACGGCGTCAGGTTGGGCTTGGCGGTGAAGCCCTTCCACATCCGGATCGCGCGCTGGTCGGTGATCGCCATCGGCGGCAGCCCGAGCAGGTCCTCCATCGTGGCCACCATCCCGGCCGTGTCGTACTGGGTCGAGTCGATCGCGCCCGCCTGCGAGTACGGGCTGATGACGTAGGCCAGCGTGCGGTGCGCGTCGATGTGGTCCGGGCCGTTCTGCGCGTCGTCCTCGGTGACGAAGATCGCCGTGCTCTTCCAGAAGCGGCTGTGCGAGACGACGTCGACGAGGCGCCCGAGCGCGAGGTCGTTGTCGGCCATATAGGCCTGCGGGATCGCGCGGCCGGCCCCGGTGCCGTACGTGTGGTCGTTGGGCAGCCGTACGAACGTGAGCTGCGGCAGCGGGTCGGTCTTTGGGTCGGCGGCGTAGAGCTGCTCGTAGGCGCGGAAGTCGCGCTCCCATTCGGGCAGCCGGTGCGCGTGGTCCGAGCAGCTCATGTTGAAGCCGGCGAAGTACTCGTTGACATGGTCGCCGAAGCGGCTGTCGTCCAGCCGCGTCGTGGTCGACGTATTCGTGCCGCCCTGGCAGTCGCCGGGGATCTTCGTGTAAATGCCGTAGTTGCGGAACGAGACGCCGTTGTCGTAGGCGTTGTCCCACAGGAAGCCGCGCGTCGTCGCGGCCGCCGTGCGGAACACGGTGCGGTCGAGCGCGAGCGGCTCGGTCAGGAGCACCTCGGCCATCGAGAGATCCTCGAAGTCGCGTGCTCGGTGCGCCTTGCGCGGCGCCGGCGAGTAGGAGATCGGCCAGGTCTTGTTCGTGTAGTCGGTGACGCCGGCCGCGGTGGCCCAGCTCTGACCGTCCGCCGACACGTCGGCGTCGGCATAGAAGTTGTCGAACAGCGTGAAGCGGCGCGCGAGCTCGTGGTGGTTCGGGGAAGAGTCCTCGCGGAACAGCGTGAGCGACGGGTCGCCGTCGCCCTTGCCGAGGTCGCCGAGCACCTGGTCGTAGGTGCGGTTCTCCTTGATCACGTAGATGACGTGCTTGATCGCGCGCAGCGCCTTCGGCGCGGGCGCGAGCCGTGCGCGCACGCGGTTGTTGGCCAGCACCTGCGCGGTGTGCCGGCGCAGCGCCCTGGTCGTGCGCGGCGCCGTGATGACGTTGATGACGCCCTTGGTCATCGTCTGCGTCGAGGTGGCCGCGGTGTCGGCGTAGATCAGGTCGCCCGAGCTGCAGTCGCCGACCGCGTATGGGCCCGCGCAGCGGTTGGGCTTGTCGCCCACGCGGTTTTGACCCGTGACGACGAGCTTGGACCCGTCGGCGGCGATGTCGACGTCGACCGGCGACCAGGCGGTCGGGATGAAGCCGAGGACCCGGCGGCGCGCCACGTCGATCATCGCGAGCGCGTTCTCGCCCGCGAGCGCGACGTAGAGCCGCTTGCCGTCGGGGCTCACCGCCAGGCCGTTCGGGGTGGCGCCCTCGCGTGCGTCGTGCACCAGCGAGACGTCGATCGTGCGCTCCACGCGGTCGGTGATCGTGTCGATCACCGACACCGTGTCGGAGTTCGCGTTCGCCGTGTAGACCTCGTCGCGCTTGGGATTGGCCGCGATCGCGCTCGGGTGGTCGGCCTGGAGCGGGTTCGAGAGCGGAGAGAGGAGGAGCTCTCGCTTCACGACTTCCGCCGCGGTGTCGACGATCGAGACCGAGCGGCCCATCCACTGCGTCACGTACGCCTTGGCGCCGTGCCGCTCGAACGCGACGCCGAACGGCTGCGCGGCGACACCGAGGTCGATGACGGACGTGACCCCGTTGGTCGCGGGGTCGATTACGGTCACGGTGTGGCCCGGCGGGTTGGTGTCGCCCGCGCGCCCGCTGAGATTGTTGGCGACGTAGAGCCGGTCGCCGCGCGGGGTGCGCCCGTAGGCGATCCCGGCCGGGAAGCTCGGCACCGGGACCGTCGCGACCTCGCGCAGCTGGCGGCCGACGGAATAGGCGTGGACGACGTCCTGGCCGCCGCCCGACGCCCACGCCTTCGTGCCGTCGGGCGACATCGCGACGCCGTAGAACACGGCCTCCCCCACGCCGCGCCGTGCGTCGGAGGGGGTGTATGGGCTGCGCCGGCGCCGGCGCAGGTCGAACAGGTCGGCCGTGTTGGTCCGCGAGGCGCCGCTCGACACCGACAGCAGCCTGGTCGACCCGGGCGTCAGGGCGGAGGCCAGCGGCCCCTGGAAGCCGGTCGCGTGCTTGGAGATCCCGAACTGCTTGCCCGCGGGCGTCACCCGCCAGCCCGACGCGGTGACGGGCCCGCGCTTGCCGGCGGCGTGCGCGGCGGCGGGAAGCGCCGCGAGCGCCGCGAGGACCAGGAGCAGAGCTGGGACGGAACGGCTGCGCGTCATCGAACGGGGGGAACCCGCGCGGGAGACGATCGACGCGGTGTCCCCCAACGGTACTAGCCGGCTCCGCCGATCCAGCACCCCTCGTCGACATAGGCACACATACTGTGCTTATGTCGTCGAGCGGCTGGATTCGCGACGGAGCGGTAAGCGGGCCGCGCTATCGTCAGCCGCCGGATGGCCACCGCCTCGTCCCCGGCGGCAGCCCTGTCTCGCTCCGCTCGCCACCGGCTTCGCCTGGCCGCGACCTCACGGCCACCGCGGCCCGTCCTGGCCGCGCTGTCGACGGTCGTGGGCGTCGCCGCCCTGCTGCGCGTGGTCTATCACCCCTGGTACCTGAACTACGACGCGCGCTACGCCCTGCTGTGGGCGCGCGACCTGGTCCGCGGCCTGAAGCCGGACTACACGGCCGACTACGCGCCGACGCCGCACCCGCTCGAGACCGCCGTCTCCGTGCTGGCGACGCCGTTCGGCGACTCCGGTGACCAGCTGATGCTGTGGCTGATCCTGCTCGCGTTCGGTCTGCTCGTCTGGCTGACCTACCGCCTGGGCGCCGAGCTGTTCTCGCCGTGGGTCGGCGTCGTCGCCGCGCTGGTCGTGCTGACGCGCCCGGCGTTCGAGCGCGATGCGCTGCTCGGCTACCAGGACACCGCGTTCGCGGTCCTGATCGTGGCGGCGGTGCTGCTGGAGGCACGCAAGCGCGAGGCGAAGCCGGTGGCGAGCGAAGCGAGACAGATGCGCGGGGAAGCGGTGCTCGCGCTGCTGGTCGTGGCCGGCCTGATGCGCCCGGAGGCCTGGGTGCTCGGCGGGCTCTACGTGCTTTGGATGTGGCCGGCGGCGGAGAACCGCCGCCGCGTCCGGCTGGCGGCGCTCGCCGCGCTCGCGCCGCTGCTGTGGGCGCTGAGCGACTGGTTCGTCACCGGCGACCCGCTGCACTCGCTGCACGGGACCGCGAAGCTCGCCGAGGCCGTCGACCGGCGGCGCGAGATCGACCAGGCGCCCTACTGGACGGCGCAGTACTTCGGCTACACGCTGCGCGAGCCGCTGGTCGTCGGGATCCCGATCGGCCTGGCCTTCGCGTGGCGCTTTCGCCGCCGCGAGGCGATCCTCCCGCTCGCCGTGGTCGTCGCGATGACGGCCGTGTTCATGCTCGGGCCGCTGTTCGGCCTCCCGCTGATCGGGCGCTACGTGCGCACGCCTTCGGTCCTCCTCGCGCTGTTCTACGGGCTGGCCGTGTGCGGCTGGCTGCTGGTGGCCGATCCGCGCGCCCGCCGGCTCTGGCTCGGCCTCGGCATCCTCGCCGCGACGCTCTCGGTCGCGTTCGTGCCCTGGCACGTGGGGATGCTGGCCGATCTCGAGCGCCGCCTGGACCGCGACGGCACGATGTACGCGGAGCTGCGGGACGCCTCGCTGGCCCCGGCGGTGCGCCGCGCGGTGCATGGCTGCGGCGGGCGCATCTCCGCCTCCGACCATCGCCCGCTGCCGCACCTACGCTACTGGCTCGGCACCGACCCGAGCACGGTCGGGACCGTCGCGGCCGGCGCGAGCCCGCTGCGCGACGTGCTGCTGGCGCCGCGCCGGGTCCCGCTGATGCGGCGCTTCTACCAGGAGAACTTCCCGCGCGTGACGGTCCCGCCCGGCTACCGCGAGATCTACCGCAACGCCGCCTGGCGCGTGCTCGCCGCGCCGGACTGCGTCACACGTCTTCGAGC
>JBPCNM010000162.1:0-13887 GCA_051001255.1 Solirubrobacteraceae bacterium | reverse complement strand
CCCAGACCAAGCCGGTCCGAGCGTGCCGCGGCTTCCCGATGTGACGGCCCACCGAGCCCGCGCCCGAACCGGCCGCGGAGGCTCATCCGAACCGTCGCCGCTCCGAACGCCGATCAGCGTGCGCGATACTGCCGGGATGCGTCGCGTGCTCGTGGTCGTCGTGGTCCTCGCGATCGCCGGGTGCGGCGGGGGATCCGAACGCGCGCCGACGGCCGGTGACGGCGCCGGACCGGTGGCCGCGCCGCCCGGCGGCGGCCCCATAGCTGCGCCGGACGCGGCCCCCGGGCCGGCGAAGGAGGCCGATCCCCCGGCCCGCGCCACCACGCCGGCGACACAGGCGGATCCCGCCGCCACCCGCGGCGGCGGAGTGGCGACGGAGCCGGATGCCCCGGCGGACGGCTCGCGCTGGGCGATCGCCCGGCTCGTCGGCCGCACGTCGCTGCGCGGGGCGCCGGCGGGGCGCGCCGTCGGCGCGATCGGGCGATCGACGCAGTTCGGCAGCCCGCGGGTGCTCAGCGTCATCGGGCGCCGTGGGGCGTGGCTGAAGGTCGTCGTGCCGGAGCGTCCGAACGCCCGGCCAGGCTGGATCCCGGCCGCCCGCGCGCGGATGGACGGCACCGACGTCTCGCTCGTGGTGGACCGCTCCGCCCGCACGCTCGCGGTGCGCGAGGGGGACCGGATCGTGCAGCGGCTCACCGTGGGCGTCGGCGCGCCGGGCCATCCGACACCGACGGGCCGCTTCGCAGTGACCGACAAGCTGAGGATGGGCGGCCCCGGCACCACCTACGGGTGCTGCGCGATCGCCCTCTCCGCCCACCAGCCGCACCTCCCGGCTGCCTGGAACGGCCTGGACCGCATCGCCGTCCACGGGACGCAATCGCCGGAGACGATCGGCGTCGCCGGCTCGCTGGGCTGCATGCACGCCGGCGAGCGCGACCTGCAGCGGCTCATGCGCATCGTGCCGCTCGGCGCGCCCGTGTTCATCCGGGCGTGAGCGGCACCCGGTGCTCGAAGCCGCAGAGCCGCAGCAGTCGCCTGACGGCGGGCTGCGGCTCGCTGAACGCGAGGCTCCAGCCCTCCCCGCGGGAGCGCAGGTCGAGGTTCATCAGCGTCCGCAGTCCCGAGGAGTCGATGAACTGCAGGTCGCCGAGGTCGAGCACCAGCTGCGTTCCCGGCGGGAGCTCCGCCGTGGCGGCCTCCACCCGCTCGATGCCCGCGATGTCGAACTCGCCGTGCAGCGACACCACGACGCCGCCGTCATGGGTGGCGCGGGTGACGCTGAAGCCTTCGGGCCGCACGGGTTCGGGCATCAGAGCGCCTCGACGACGAGGGCGACCGCGTCGTCGCGCACCTCGACGCCGTCGTCCGCCGCGAGCCGCCGCAGCGCGGTGACGATCGCCTCCGCGCCCGTGCCGCGCTCGACGCCGCCCAGGCCGCTTGCCAGGCCGTCGGCGCCGAGCATCCCCGTGCCCGTGCGGGCCTCGGTGATGCCGTCGGTGTAGAGGATCAGCGCGTCGCCCTTGTCCAGCCGGTCCATGCGCTCTCCGAACACCGCATCGGGATACCAGCCGACGGGCGGTCCGGCCGGCTCGAGCCACTCGTCGGACCCGCCGGCGCGGCGGATCAGGCCGGGCGGGTGGCCGGCGCCAGCGGCGGTCAACGCGAGGCCGTCGGCCACGCGGCTCGCCCACACGACGAGGACGGTGCAGAAGTGCTCGAGCCGCGGCTCGTGGCGGCCGATGAGCATCGCCTGGTTGAGCGTCGCGAGCGCGTCGGCCGGCGATCGGGACGAGAGCGAGGCGGTGCGAAGCGTGTGCCGCGCCAGCGCGGTCACGGCGGCGGCCTTGGGGCCCTTGCCGCTCACGTCGCCGACGACCAGCACGCACGACTCACCCGCTTCGAAGACGTCGTAGAAGTCACCGCCGACCACCCCGGCGTCGGCCGGCTGGTAGAGCGCCGCGACGTCGGCGCCCGCAAACCTCGGCAGCGCCGGCGGGAGCAGGCTCTCCTGCAGCGCGCGGGCCATCTGCTCGGCCTGCTCGCGCAGCGTGAGCTCGTGATCCACGGTCCGCCGGGCTGCGATGCGCAGCTCCAGCTCGTCCATCACGATCGCGGCCATGTCGGCCAGCGTGGCGGCCTGGTCGCCCGAGAACTCGCGTGGCTCGCGGTCGATCAGGCACAGGGTGCCGAGCGAGTGGCCGTCGGCCGTGGTCAGCGGCGCTCCGGCGTAGAAGCGCAGCCCCATCTCCCCGGCTACGAGCGGGTTGGCCAGCGCGCGCGGGTCGGTTTCGGCGTTCTCCACCACCCACGGCCGGTCGCCGAGGATCGCCGAAGCGCAGAGGCCGGGCTCACGTGCGGTCTCCCCGACGTCGAGGCCGTGATGGGACTTGAACCAGATGCGGTCGGCGTCGACGATGCTGACGATCGCGACCGGCACGTCGAAGTGCTTGGCCGCCAGCGCGGTGATCCGCTCGAAGGCGCCGTCAGGGGGCGTGTCGAGGATGTCGTAGCGGCGCACCGCGGCGAGCCGCGCCGATTCGTCCTCCGGAATCAGCTCGTCGACCGCCATGGACGCTGCACTGTAGCGTCGCCGTCGCGGCCGAGCATCAGAGCGCGACGACGTCGCCGCCCCGCGGCTCGAACGCCACGCGGCGCACGTCGGCCCAGCCCTCGCAGTCGGCGCCGAGCCGTGCCATGACGGCCCCGGCCGCCTCCAAGGCGCACCACACCAGCACCGTCGGGCCCGCGCCGGAGATCGTCGCGCCGAGGGCGCCGAGCTCCCGCGCCCTCCGCGCCAGCGCCATGGAGCGCGGGTAGAGGTGCTCGCGGTGGGGCTGGTGCAGGCGGTCCTCGAGGCCGCGGGAGACGAGGTCCCAGTCCCCGCGCACCAGGCCGAGCACCAGGAGCGCCGCGTGGGCGACGTTGAAGACGGCGTCGGCCATCGGCACCTCCGCGGGCAGCGCGGCGCGCGCGGCCGCGGTCCGGACGTGCTGGTGCGGCACGACGAGCACGGCCTCCAAACCGGCCGGTACGTCGAAGCGCTCCGCCCGGCCGTCGGCGCAGAGCACGAAGCCGCCGAGCAGCGCGGCCGCCACGTTGTCGGGGTGGCCCTCCAGCCGCGTCGCGGCGGGGAGCAGGTCCGCGTCGAGCTCGTACATCGAGTCGGCGGCGAGCAGTCCCGCGACGATCGCTGCCGCGCTCGTCCCCAAGCCGCCCGACAGCGGCACGTCCGAGCGGATGCGGAACTCGATCCCGTCAACCGGATGCAGGGCCTCGAACGCCCGCACCGCGAGGTTGCGCCGGTCGCGCGCGATCCGCAGGTCGGTCAGCACCGCGAAGCGCCCGGTCTCCACCACCTCGACCTCCACGTGCAGCCCGAGCGCGCAGGCCAGCACGTCGTAGCCCGGCCCGAGGTTGGCCGACGAGGCCGGGACGCGGACCAGGCGGCGCCGCGCCGGAGGCCTCGTCATCGCCCCAGGACGGCGTGCTCGACGGCCGGCAGGTCCGGCTCGCAGGGCACGACCGTACCGGCCCGCGTCAGCGCGGTCTGCGGGTCCTTGAGCCCGTGGCCGGTCAGCACGCACGCCACCCGCCGCGCGCCCTCGGCGCCGTGCTTGAGCAGCCCGGCGACGCCCGCCGCCGACGCCGGCTCGCAGAACACCCCCTCGTGCACGGCGAGGAAGCGGTAGGCGTCGAGGATCTCCTCGTCGGAGACCGCCCGGATCGCGCCGTGCGAGGCCGCCATCGCGCCCATCGCCTCCTCCCAGCGAGCCGGGTTGCCGATCCGGATCGCGCTCGCGACCGTCTCGGGGTTCTGCACCGGGGCGCCGAGGACCAGCGGCGCGGCGCCCTCGGCCTGCCAGCCGAGCATCCGCGGCCGTACGCCCGACTCCTCGAAGCCCTTCCAGTACGCCGTGATGTTGCCCGCGTTGCCGACGGGAATGCACAGCGCGTCCAGCTCCCCTTCCCCGAGCTCCTCCAAGACCTCGAACGCCGCCGTCTTCTGCCCTTCCACGCGGAACGCGTTGACGGAGTTAACGAGCGCGATCGGATGGCGCTCGGTCAGCTTGCGCACCAGCGTCAGCGCCTGGTCGAAGTTGCCGCGCAACGCGATCACGCGCGCACCGTGCATCAGCGCCTGCGCCAGCTTGCCCGTGGCGATCTTGCCCTCCGGCACGATCACCGCACCGGTCAGCCCCGCGCGCGCCGCGTACGCGGCGGCGCTGGCCGCGGTGTTGCCGGTCGAAGCGCAGATCACCGCCTCGGCGCCCTCCCGCACCGCCGCGGAGACCGCGCAGGTCATCCCCCGGTCCTTGAACGAGCCGGTGGGGTTGGCGCCCTCGAACTTCAGCCACACCTCCGCGCCGACGCGCTCGGAGACGCGCTCGGCGAGGATCAGCGGCGTGGAGCCCTCCAGCAGCGAGACGACGGGATCCTCGGGCGCGAACGGCAGCCGGTCGCGGTAGCGCTCGATCAGTCCGACGCGGCTCAGGTGAACTCCTCCTCGATCACCCGGATCGCGCGCGGCGCGGAGCGCATGAAGTCGAGCTGGGCGATCAGCCGGACGGCCGCGTAGAAGCGCGACTCCAGCAGCGGGTGCAGCACCATCACGAGCGACGCGTTGTCGCCCAGCCCCCGCTGCACGACCGACTTGATCGAGCCGCCCTGCATGCCGAGCAGCTCGGCCACCTGAGCCAGCACGCCCGGGCGGTCGGCGACTTCCATGTGCAGGTAGAACGCGCTCTCGACGTCGTTGACGATCGCGAGCTCCTGGCTGGCCTCCGGCGTCGTCGCCGGCGGGATCATCGCCGAGATGACGTCGCCCAGCACGGCGGAGGCCGTCTGCGGGCCGCCGGCGCCCGGGCCCGACATCGTGATCTCGGTGATCGCGTCGGACTCCACGGTGACCGCGTTGAACGGACCGCCGACGGTGGCGAGCGGGTGGCCGCCGTACAGGAACGCCGGGTGGACGCGCACGCTCAGCCCGCCGTCGACGCGCTCGGCCGTGCCGATCAGCTTGAGCCCGAGGCCGAGCTGGTGCGCGTAGGCGATGTCATCGGCCGTGATGTGCTCGATGCCCTCGTAGCGCACCTGGTCGAGGTGCACCGGCGTGTCGAACGCGAGCCGTGCGAGGATCGCCATCTTGGCCGCCGCGTCGCGCCCGGTCACGTCGTCGGTCGGGTCGGCCTCCGCGTAGCCGAGCTGCTGCGCCTGGCGCAGCGCGGCCTCGTAGGAGATCCCTCCGCGCGCCATCTCGCTCAGAATGTAGTTGGTCGTGCCGTTGACGATGCCGTGGATCCGCTCGACGTGCGCGGCGGCGAGCGACTCCTGCAGCACGCGGATGACGGGCACCACGCCGGCCACCGCGGCCTCGAAGCGCAGCTGCACGCCGTGCTCGCGCGCGCACGCCCACAGCTCCTCCCCGTGCTTGGAGAGCAGCTGCTTGTTGGCGGAGACCACGTGCCTGCCGGCGCGCATGGCGCGCAGCACATAGTCGCGTGCCGGCTCCACGCCGCCCATCAGCTCGACGATCAGGTCGGCGCCGGCGAGGATCTCCTCGAAGTCGCCGCGCGAGCGGGTGAGCACACCGCTCACGCGAGGCCGCAACCCGGTGATCGGGACGATCGCGCCGGCCCGCTGCGCGAGCAGCTCGGCGAACGCGGCCCCCACCGTCCCGTGGCCCAGCAGGCCGACGCTAAAGGTCTCGGGCACCCAGGTCCTCGTAGGTCTCGCGCCGGACGACGGCGCGCGCATCGCCGCCGGCGCAGAAGACGATCGGCGGCCGGCGCAGGGCGTTGTAGTTGGAGGCCATCGCGTGCCCGTAGGCGCCGGTGACGGGCGTGACGAGCACGTCGCCGGGCCGGGCGTCGGGCAGGCGGGTGCGGCGGACGAGCACGTCGCCGGACTCGCAGTGCTTGCCCACGACCGTGGCGGGCTCGCCTTCGGCCTCGAAGCGATCGGCCACGCGCACGTCGTAGACGGCGTCGTAGAGCATCGGACGCGGGTTGTCGGACATCCCGCCGTCGACCGCCACGATGCGCGCGCCACCCGGCAGCCGCTTGACCGACTCCACGGTGTAGAGCGTGACGCCGGCGTTGGCGACCAGCGAGCGGCCGGGCTCGACGATCAACCGCTTGTCCGGACCGAGCAGGTCGTGGGCCGCCTGCACCACCGCGGCCACCGACGCATCGATCCCCGGCGGCCGGTCGTCGGCGGTGTAGGCGACCGCATAGCCTCCGCCGAGGCTGTACACCGGGTGGTCGCCCAGCCGGGCCAGCACGCTGACCGCCGCCCGGTAGGGCGTCGGGTCCGTGAGCTGGGAGCCGAGGTGGAAGTGGAAGCCCTGCACGTCGAGGTGGGCGGGCGGGTCGTGCGCGATCGCGCACGCCTCGCGCGGGTCCAGCCCGAACTTGGACTCCGCGTGGCCGGTCAGGATCGCGGTGTGGGTGTCGGCGTCCACGCCCGGCCGGATGCGCAGCAGCACCCGTTGGCGGCGATCGGGGCGCAGCACGCGCTCGAGCTTGGCGATGTCCTCGACGTTGTCGACCACGACCCAGCCGACGCCGGCGTCGACCGCCGCCCGCAGCTCCTCCTCGGACTTGGCGTTGCCGTGGAGGTGGATCCGCTCCGGCGCGAAGCCGGCCTTGAGCGCCAGGTGCAGCTCCCCGCCGGAGGCGACGTCGCACCCGAGGCCTTCCTCGGCGAACACCCGCAGCACGGCCGTGGCCGGGCACGCCTTGGAGGCGAACACCACGTCGCCCGGGCCGTCGTGGTGGGTGCGCAGCGCGGTGCGGAACGCGCGGGCGCCGGCGCGCAGATCATCCTCGGCCATCACGTAGACGGGCGTGCCGAACTCGCGCGCCAGCTCGGCCGCATCGCAGCCGCCGATCAGCAGCCGCCCGTCCTGTACGGACGACGCCTCGGGGTACACGGCGAAGGTCGCGACGGCCATGATCGGGCGCAAGCATGACGCATCCGACCTCCGTCCCCGGGGACTAGTTCATCGCCGGCGCGGGCGCAGTCCTGCCGCTGCGCAGGTGCGCGAGCCAGACCACCCCGGCGGCCACCATCGCCAGCGCGACGAGCTGGGGCACCGTGAGCCCCGCGACCACGCGGTCGTTGCGGCGCAGGAACTCGACGAGGAACCGCTCCGCCCCGGACAGCACGAGGTAGAGGGCGAACAGCCCGCCCGGCCGCATGCTGTGGCGCCGCCTCCACAGAAACCAGGCCACGAGCCCCATCGCGAGCGTCTCGTAGACGGGCGTCGGGTGCACCTCGTCGGTCGTCGGCACGGTGCCGTCGGGATACGCCATCGCCCACGGTCCGTCCCAGTCCTTGCCGTAGTCGCCGTCGCCTGCGAGCTGGCACCCGATCCGCCCGATCGCGTAGGCGGCCGCCAGCCCCGGCGCGACCAGGTCGACCGTCTTGAGGTCGAGCGCCCCGCGCCACCTCGCCCAGCCGAGCACGGCGAGGGCGCCGCCGAGCAGGCCGCCGTAGAACACCAGCCCGGCGCCGGAGAACAGCGAGCCGAACACGTCGTCGGACGCCTCGTCCCAGTTCTCGATCACCGACCACAGCCGCGCGCCGACGATCCCGCCGACCAGCGCGGCGAACACCATCTCGTACGCCCAGTCGGGCGGCCGGCCGAGCTCGGAGAGCTGCCGCGAGGCCAGCATCCCGGCGACGACGAAGCCGAGCCCCATCATCAGGCCGAAGGTCTGCAGGGTCAGCGGCCCCAGGTGGATCTCCGGCTGCATCCCCCCAGGGTATCCGGGCGCTAGAGGTAGCCCATGGGGTCGACCGGCGCCCCGTTGACGCGCACCTCGAAGTGGAGGTGGTCGCCGAAGCAGTGGCCGGTGCAGCCGACGCTGCCGATCACCTGGCCCTTGCTGACGCTGGCCCCCATCGAGGTCGCGTAGGCCGACTGGTGCGCGTAGCACGTGGAGAGCGCGCCGCCGTGCGAGATGCACGTGTAGTTGCCGTAGCCGCCGGTCCAGCCCAGCAGCACGACGCTGCCGGAATCGGCGGCCCGGATCGGCGCGCCCGCTCCGACGGCGATGTCCACGCCCGCGTGCAGGTGCCCCCAGCGCATCCCGAACGGCGAGACGACGGGCCCGTCGACCGGCCAGATCATGCTGCCCGAGCCCGGGCGGATCGGGCCGGCCGCGCCGCCGCCGCCCTGGACCGACTGCAGCCTGGCGAGCACCGCGGACTGCTCCTTCTCGAGCGCCGCGAGGTCGCCCTCCAGGTCCTGGCGCTGGTCGCGCGTGCTGACGAGCGCCTGGGTCTTGTCGTCCTTGACGCTCGTGTACTGCTGCCGGCGGTCGACGAGGCGGTCCTTGATGGCGGCCACCTCCTGCGCGCGGCGCGCGACGACCGCGGTGACCTGGCGCTGGCGCTCTTCGAGCCCCTGGAGCTCCTTCTCCGCGGCGACCGACTCCGCCTTGGCGGTGCGGACGCGGTCGATGATGCGCGCGTCCTGCTGAGAGACGCGCTGCATGAACTCGGTCCGCTCGAGCAGCTCGGCGAAGCCGTCGGACTCGAGGATCACGGTGACCACGTCGGGCTCGTCGGCCTTGTAGCGCTCGACGAGCCGGTCGCTCAGCGCGGCGCGCGCCTCCGCCAGGCGCGCACGTAGCTTGACCAGCAGGATGCGCTCCTGGCGCAGCCGATCCTGCAGGCCGGCCAGCTCGCGCCGCTTGGCGGCGAGGTCGGCCTCGATCCGGACCTGGCGGGTCTGCAGCGTCGAGATGTCGCCCTCCAGCACGTCGATCCGCCGGGTGTAGCTCGAGATCGTCGTCGTGAGGACGCGCTCGCGTCCCTTCTTGCGCTCGATCTCCTGCTGCTTGGACTCGATCCGGCTCGACAGGGGCGCGCCGTCGGAGAGCACGGGCAGGACGAGCCAGAGGGCGAACGGGATCGCCGCCACCAGGACGAAGAGGCGTACACGGGACATACCGGCCGGCCATGCTAGGGCTTTCGGGTCCGGAGACGAGCCAGATCGGCCGGCTTATGGAGCGTGCAACGGATGCTGCACCTCCGCGCGAGGTAAAAGGTCGCTCAAGCAGCGGGCCGGAGTGCCAGAATGGTCGGGGACATGCCACGACCAACCTCATTCGGCAAGGACACCGGCCTGCAGCTCCGGATGACCTTCACCATGTTCCTGCTCGGCCTGGTCTACGTGATCCTCGTGGTCGCGCTGCTCGGATCCGGGGTGAACGGGGTGACGGTCGCGCTGCTCGCGGGCGGCCTGGCCGCGTTCCAGCTCTTCGGCTCCGACAAGCTCGCCCTGCGCGCGATGGGTGCGCGCGAGGTGACCCCCGCGCAGGCGCCCGAGCTGCACGCGATGATCGATCGCCTGTGCGTGCAGGCCGACCTGCCCAAGCCGAAGGTGGCGGTGGCCGACACCCGGATGCCGAACGCCTTCGCGCTCGGCCGGTCGCCCAAGTCGGCGACGGTGTGCGCCACCACCGGCATCATGGAGCTGCTCTCGCCCGCCGAGCTCGAGGGCGTGATGGCGCACGAGCTCACGCACGTCGCCAACCGCGACGTGCTGGTGATGACGCTGGCCTCGTTCTTCGCCACGATCGCCGCCTACGTCGTGCAGTTCGGCTTCCTGTTCGGCGGCGGGCACGGCGACGACGACGACAACCCGAGCGCGATGGTGCTGTTCCTCGTCTCGATCGGCGTCTACGTCGTGTCGTTCTTCCTCATGCAGGCGCTCTCGCGCTACCGCGAGTTCGCCGCCGACCGCGGGGCGGCGCTGATCACGGGCCGTCCGAGCGCGCTGGCGTCCGCCCTCACGCGCATCGCGAGCGGCATGCAGCGGATCCCCGACCGCGACCTGCGCGCGACGCAGGAGCTCTCCGCGTTCTACATCTTCCCGCCCGGCGCGGGCAAGGCGATCGGCAGCATCTTCTCCACGCACCCGCCGATGGAAAAGCGCATCGCGGCGCTTCAGCGCCTGGAGATGCAGCTGCAGGGCACCGCCTAGCTTACGCATATGGGCCTGTTGGACATCCTCACCGGCAAGCGCAAGATCAAGGCACCGGCCGAGAGCCGGCTGTTCGCCATGTCGACCGCGGCCGTCACGCTGGAGATGACGCTCCAGCTGCGCAGCGGGGGTAAGGCGGCGATCGTGTTCCAGCCGCTCGCCACCGCGGACTTCGAGTCGATCGTGACCGACATGGAGGAGGTCCTGCGCGGCACCGGGGAGGACACGGGGACGGGCGTCGAACGGACCGACGACTCGTTCGGCTACCGCTGGATGGTGCTATCGGACTCCGACTTCGAGAATCTCGTCGTCGGCGTCAACGTCGTCTCGCAGGCGTTGCAGGACGGTGGCTACGGTGAGCGGATCCTGTGCGCCGTGTTCGCCTTCCGCGACGCCCACGACCAGCCCGTCTACTGGATCTACAACTACAAGCGCGGCGCGTACTACCCGTTCGTGCCCGCGGGCGGGGCGCAGCGCCGCGACACCGAGCGCGAGCTGCGCCTCAAGGCCCAGATCGGGCACGAGCTCCCCGTGGAGGCGGAGCTCGAGCGCTGGTTCCCCTTGTGGGGAATCCCGATCTAGCCGTCGACGAGTACGCGGTAGAACATCGGTGCACGTGGGTCGGGTGAGACGTGCCCTCTGCCGGTTGTGCATCGCCCGCATCAAGCGAGCACCATCGGTTCTGATAACGCGGTGGCGATACCTACGGGATCTGCGTCGCGCGCACGGACCATCTCCCCGAGGGCGTATTCAGGGACCGCCTCGTGAAACTTGACACCGTCCAGACGCTTCGGATCCACCTCCGAAACGGTGATGGGCGACGCTGCTGATGCCGTCAGTCGTTCGGCGGGCGGCATCCCGAGGATCGTCAGACCGAGATCATCGACTCCAGCGACCGCGTGCCCTGCGGCCGGCAACGGTCAGAGAGCTCCGCGTTGGCCCGGCCGCCCGCGAACGTCCACCAGCGCGAGTGCCGGCGCTCGCGATCGCGCTCCAGCGTCGTCCTGCCTTCATGCGCGAACCAGAACGTCTCGTGGAGCAGCTCGAGCTGGGCCGCTGCGCGACGGGTCGCACAGTCCGGGGCGACCGCACCGACCAGCACCCGCCGGATGGCGTGACAGACCTCGATCGACAGCGCTCCTCCGGCACCCATCCATCGCGATCGACCTGGATCGTCGGTCGGCTCGACCCGCACGATACGTCGGCTCCAGTCGACGTCACGCACGCCCCAAGCCTGACCACCGAGGAGGATGACGCGCGCTGCCTCTCGCGCGTCGTCAACGCGGACGGGTCGACCTGGCCCAGCAGGCGACCGCCCCACCTGACGCTCAGCAGCGGCGCGGTCAGGAACAACGAGGTGACGTCCATGAAATGTCGTCGGCTGAAGAGCCGCTCGCCTTCGGTTCCGATCTGCATCGCTCCGCCGAGGTCAAGCAGGATGTCGCGCTCGACCATGTGCCTCATGACGCCGGCGAGACCCAGCGCGGACAGATCACCCATCTCGGCTACCGCAAGCAGGCTTCCCGGCCACGCGCTTCGACCGACGCGACCCTCGCTCAAGACGCGCGCGAGCAGCTGCTGGGCTGCGAGGCGCACGGGGCGCGGTGGAGGAAGGAGCGGCTCGACCCACCCGTCCTGGATGAGCGACACGAGGGCGAACGCCTGAAGCAGCTCCACGTCGCTCGTCGCCAGGAAGAGGCAGTTCCGAACGCCGCCCGCTCGTCGACCCGTTCGCCCGATGCGCTGAAGCACCGAGGCCACCGTGTGTGGCGCCCCGAGCTGGATCACGCGGTCGAGGTCTCCGACATCGATCCCGAGCTCGAGCGTGCTGGTGGCGACGATCACGCAGTCGCGCGCCTCGGCGAACGCGCGCTCGGCCGCCCGACGGTCGTCGGCCGACAGCGAGCTGTGGGAGACGAACGTGGTGACCCCGTCACGCCGAAGCGCCGCGGCAAGCTCCCCGACTCGAGCCCGGCTATCGTCGAACACGAGCCGCTTCTCGCCGTGGTGCAACGCGGCGATCACCTTCGAGGCGTTCGAGACGCTGGCGACCCAGTCGATCTGGAGCGAAGGGGGAGTGACCGACGCCGGAACCGTGACGACGGTCCGGCGGCCATCGGTTCCGGTCGCCAGCCAATCGAGCAGCTCAGCGGGATTGCCGACGGTCGCGCTCAGGCCTACGCGCTGGACCGTGTGGGCGCTCACCTCATCCAGCCGCTGGAGCAAGGCAAGCAGATGCCACCCGCGATCGTCGCCCGCTCATCGCGGTGCGCTCGGCGTTGATGGCTTGCCGGTGCTCGCGCGCGAGGCGCTCGGCGGTCTTCTCCGACTCCTCGACAGCACCGCGGATGTCGGCCTCGAGCCCCGTGACCAGCGGCTTGAGGTCCGCGACAGTGCGGAGCGGTCGATCACGCGGCCTGTCCCTCCTGATTGGCGGAGCGGTGCACGTTGCGCAGCCACGACTCGGGGATGCGGGCGCTCTCGTTGGGCGTCAGCACGGGGATCGGCTGCCCGTCGAGGAGCGGGCGCTCTCGCTGGGCGTCGGTGCCGACGAGCAGCCACAGACCCCGGAGCGGTCCGCGCTCGCCCAGCCGGTCACGCAGTCGCTCGATCAGCCCGAGGTGGCCATACCGGGTCAGCATCCCGAGGTGCCGGAGCACCACGGTGCCATCAGTCGCGGCGAGCTGCGCCTCGACCCGCGGAACGGCGCGCCCGACGAGCGTCGTCAGCCGACACCCGTCGCCGTCGCCGCGCGCCGCGGCGTCGGCCGCCACGACCCGATCCCAGGCGGCGCCGAGCTCGTCGGCGCAGAGGCGCATCTCCCGGAGCAGCAGCGCGTCGAGGTCCAACGAGGTGACGCCGAAGCGCTCGAGCTCGCTGCGGGCGGCCTTGACCCGGGACGGGCTCGTCATGAGGACGAGCAGGCCACCGTCACGCGCGGCGCGCTCCAAACGCGACTCGAAGGCGCGGGCCTGGACGACGAGCGGGTCGGCCGGCGAGGGAACGCCCGTCATCGCAGCGGTGGCCATGCGCGTGTACGACGAGGCGTGGCTCGTGAGGTCCGAGACGGGTGTCCGGCGCGGGCCGCGTCTCCAGTCCGACGCCGCGCAGGCGGTTGAGCTCGATCGGACCGACGCCGAGCAGGTCGGCGGCGGTGAGGACGCCCAGACGCTCGATGGCGTCGAGCGCCCCGGCGCTGAGGCCGATTCCGGCGATAGACGTCCGAGGGTCGCGCTGGCCCGTAGCAGCGCGACGTCGACGGCCGCAGCTTCGCCGGCCTGCTGAGCGTCCAAGCGGTCGAACAGCAGCCGCCAGGCTCTCAGCATGTCGTCGGCCGTGTCGAAGCGTGCTGCGGCCTCGCGCCGCAGCGCGCGCTCGAGGAAGCGCGCGAGCGGACGGGCGATCTCGCGCGGCAGCGCGTCGGCCTCGATGCTCACCTCGTCGGTGACCATGCGCGGATCGACGCCGGGCCGGGTCCAGAACGCGGTGGTTCCGGTCGCCATCTCATGCACGACCATGGCGGCCGAGAAGCGGTCCGCAGCGACGTCCCACCGGGACCGGTCCGGGCCACCGAGAAACGGGTCGAGGTAGGGGCGCGTGCCCGCCTCGAGCTGCTCGGCGCCCGCGCGGGCGAGCGAGAAGTCCAGGAGGACGAGCCGGCGCTTCTTCGACTTGCCGACCTTGGCGATCCCGAGGTTCTCCGGCTTGATGTCGCGATGCGGGATCCCCTCCTGCTCGAGGTAGGCGACGGCCGACAGAAGATCCTCGCCCCAGTCCTCAAGGTTCTCCAGGCCGAGCCGGCCCTGCTCGCGCAGCCGCTGCGAGAGCGTGCCCTGCGAGGCGTAGCTCAGGATGATGCCGATGCGGCCGGCCACGTCGATCGGCTCGCCGTG
>JBPCNM010000161.1:0-3911 GCA_051001255.1 Solirubrobacteraceae bacterium | reverse complement strand
ACAACCACGTCGAGCTGCTACGCCCACTGTCGGGCGAGACGCCGGTCGGGCGGTTCCTGGCCACGCGCGCCCCGGGGCTGCACCACTTCGCCTACCGGGTCACCGACATCGAGGCGGCGCTCGCGCGGCTGCGCGAGCGCGGTGTGCGGCTGATCGACGAGACGCCGCGGATCGGCATCCGCGGCTCCCGTGTCGCCTTCCTGCATCCGAGCGCCAGCGGCTCGGTCCTCACGGAACTCGTCGAGACAGCTACGCTCCACGCATGACGGCGAGACGAGCGGCGATCGGGTTCCAGGGCGGGCAGGTGCTCTCCCTGCGCATCTCCGAAGAGCACCTGGCCGAGCTGCGCCAAGCGCTCGCCGGGGGCTCCGACGGCCGCTGGCGCGAGGTGGAGGCGGCCGACGGGGCCGTCGTGCTCGACTTGGGGCAGGTCGTCTACCTGCGCGTCGAGTCCGACGAGCATCGCGTCGGCTTCTAGAGCCGAGCGGTCACAGACGGCCGGACGCCCATCAGGCCACTACTCTGCTGCGGTGCCCAGCCTCCGTGTCCGCGCCAACGCGCTCGACCTGGCGCTCTACCGGCGCGTCCGCAGCATCGCCCGGACGCCTGAAACCGTGCTCTGGGTGCGCTCGTACTCGCGCCTGGGGGAGCACGGCGCGGTCTGGCTCGCCGCGGGCGCGGCCGGCATCGCGCTCGACGGGCGTCGCCGCCGCCGCTGGGCGCGCGCGACGGGCTGCGTCGGCGCGGCCTACCTCGTCTCCACCTCGATCAAGCTCGCCGTCGGCCGCAAGCGCCCCGCGGTGGAGGACCTCCCGCACCTGATGGCGACCCCGACCGGCCTCTCGTTCCCGTCCTCGCACGCGACGTCGAGCTTCGCCGCCGCGCGCGCCTTCGGCCGCCTGGTGCCGTCGCCGCCGCTGTACGCCGTCGCCGTCGCGATGGGCGTGTCGCGCCTGTACCTCGGCGTCCACTACCCGTCCGACGTCGCCGCCGGGGCGGCGCTGGGCAGCGTGCTGGGGAGCCTCGGGCGATGAAGGTCGGCATCGTCGGCATGCCCAACGCGGGGAAGTCCTCGCTGTTCAACGCGCTCACGCGTGCCGGCGCGGAGGCCGCCAACTACCCGTTCACGACGATCGAGCCGAACGTCGCCGTCGTGCCGGTGCACGACCCGCGGCTGGAGGCGGTGGCGAGGACCGTCGGCGCCTCGAATCTCGTTCCCGACACGATCGACTTCCACGACATCGCCGGCCTCGTCGCCGGCGCACACAAGGGCGAGGGCCTCGGCAATCAGTTCCTGGGCAACATCCGCGAGACCGACGCGCTGTTGCACGTCGTCCGCTGCCACGGCGACGAGAACGTGATCCACCCGGAGGGCCGCGTCGACCCCGCGGCCGACATGGAGACGATCGAGACGGAGCTGGTCTACGCCGACCTCGAGGCGGCCGAGCGCCGCCACGGGCGCGTCGTGCGCGAGGCGCGCGGCGGCGAGCAGGCGGCGATCGCGGAGGAGGCGTGGCTGACCGCGGTGATCGCCGCGCTGCAGCGGGGCGAGCCGGCCCGCACGGTCCCGCTGCCCGCGGGCGCGCCGGCCGCGCTGCGCAACCTCTCGCCGCTGACCGGCAAGCCGGTGCTCTACGTCGCCAACGTCGACGAGGGCGACGACGCGGTGCCCTCCGTGGTCGCCGACCACGCCGCCGCGGTCGGGGCCGTCGCCGTCGCCGTCTCCTCCCGCATCGAGGCCGAGCTGTCCGAGCTCGACGACGACGACGCCGCGGTGATGCGCGAGGAGCTCGGCGTGGGCGAGACCGGCCTGGACCGCGTCGTGCGCGGCGCGTTCGGGCTGCTCCACCTGCTCGCCTTCTTCACCGCCGGCGAGGGCAAGCCCGCGCAGAGCTGGCACCTGCGCCGCGGGCTCACCGCGTGGCACGCCGCGGGCGCGATCCACTCCGACATCCAGCGCGGCTTCGTGCGCGCCGAGGTGATCGGCTGGCAGGCGCTCGTCGACGCCGGCGGCTACGCCGGTGCGCGCGACCGCGGGGTGCTGCGGCTCGAGGGCCGCGACTACCACATGGCCGACGGCGACGTGATCACCGTCAAGTTCACGCCCTAGCGGCCGTTACCGCGGGGAGATGACCGCGCGCCCACCGCCCCTGGTCCTCGTGGTGCAGGACTCCGAGACGGTCCGCGAGGTCCTGCTGCGCCAGCTCGGCGACCGCGGCTACCGCGTCGCGGGCGCGCCGGACGGCGAGGCGGCACTCGAGCTGGTGGCCGCGCACCCGCCCGACGCGATCCTGCTCGACCGCGAGCTGCCGGGACTGAGCGGGATGGAGGTGCTCGACCGCCTGCGCGCCGACGACGACCTCGCGGCCGTGCCGGTCATCATGCTCACCCACGCGACCGACCGCGAGCTGCTGCTCGAGGCGCTGCGGCGCGGCGCGCACGACTACCTGCAGAAGCCGTTCGACCCAGCGGAGCTCGACGCGCGCGTCATGGCCGCCCTGCGCGTCAAGGCGCTGCACGACGCGCTGCTCGAAGCCAACCGGCGGCTCGCCGAGCAGGCGCTCACCGACGAGCTGACCGGGCTCGCCAACCGCCGCCACGGCGCGCACGAGCTCGTGCGCGCCGTCGCGCTGGCGACCCGTCACGACCATCTGCTCGCGCTCGCCCGCGTGGACGTCGACCACTTCAAGGCGATCGACGACACCCACGGCCACGAGGCCGGCGACAAGGTGCTCGCGGAGGTCGCCCAACGGCTTGCCGGTGCCGTGCGCGGCGGCGACGAGCTGGCCCGCTGGGGCGGCGACGAGTTCGTCGCGATCCTGCCCGACACCGATCGTGACGGCGCGGTCCGCGCCGCCGAGCGCATGCGCTCCGCGGTCGCGGCGTCCCCCATCCCGATCGGGGACGCGGAGGTCGCCGTCACGATCTCGGTCGGCTGGGCGCCCTGGTCGGGCGACACCGCCGACGACCTCCTCGTCCGTGCCGACCGTGCGCTCTACAAGGCCAAGGACGCGGGGCGCGACGCCGTCCGGCCGGGGTGAGTTCCCCCCGCGGGCATCCGGCCCGCAGGTCTGACCACTGCGGTCTCAGGAGGTGAGGCGGGCGGCCAGGCGACCCATGCCCAGAGCGCGCGCCGCTTCGGCGTCGCCTACGCGGTCGGTCGCGCGGTCCGGGGGGCGTTCCACCTGGACGTCGCGCAGCGTGGCGATGTCCTTGAACGCGCGCAGCTCGTCGCCCTGCTCGATCAGCGCGCGGCGGACGGCCGGCTTCTCGCGGATCGCGCCCGCGATCACCGCGTCGAGGCTGCCGTGGCGCCGCAGCAGCTCGGCCGCGGTCTTCTCCCCGATCCCCTTGGCGCCCGGCAGCCCGTCGGAGGGGTCGCCGCGCAGGGCGATGAAATCGGGCACGAGCTCCGGCGCGATCCCGTAGCGCTCGCGCACCTCGGCGGCGCCCATCTCGTCCGGGCCTTCCTGCCGGGCTCGCTGTAGCAGGATCGTGATGCCGTCGCCCGCGCACTGGAACATGTCACGATCGCCGGTCAGGATCTGCGCCCGCCCGCCGGCCGCCACCTCGCCCGCCGCGAACGCGTGCATCAGGTCGTCCGCCTCGAGGTCGGCGTGCGTGGTCACCGTCCAGCCGAGCGCCTCGTAGAGCGCCGGCGCGCGCTCCCACTGGTCGGCCAGCGCATCCGGCATCGGCGGGCGGTGCGCGTGGTAGGGCGGGTAGAGCTCCGTGCGATAGGTCGCCGACTCCTGTCCGAAGCAGCACATCACCGCGCGCGGCCGGTAGCGCTCGACGCACCAGAGCAGCTGGTTGACCGAGCCGAGCAGGGCGTTGACCGGTCGGTCCTCGTCGTCGGTGATCGAGTCGGGCAGCGCGAAGAACGCGCGGTAGAGCAGGTGCGGCGTGTC
>JBPCNM010000160.1:0-10192 GCA_051001255.1 Solirubrobacteraceae bacterium | reverse complement strand
CGCCGCTCGAAGTTCAGCTCGCGTTCGAAGTCCGCGTCGTCTGCGTGCCGGAACGTCACGGAGCGGCGCTCGAGGAGCGCGACGAACGTCTCGACGACGAGCGCGTCGAGCTGGGCGTCGGAGACGCGGCGAAGCTCCTCGATCGCCTGGCGCGACGACACGGGGTTCCGGTAGGAGTCGCGGGAGGTCATCACGTCGTAGGTGTCGGCGACCGAGATGATCCGCGACGCGAGCGGGATCTGCTCGCCGACGAGCCCGTTCGGATAACCCTGGCCGTCGATGCGCTCGTGATGCGCGAGGATGATCTCGGCGACCGGGCCGTACCCCTCGATGCGCGCCACGAGGCGCGCGCCCTGCTCCGGGTGCCGGCGGACGATCTCGAAGTCCTCCTTCGAGAGCTTGGTGTCGGCGAACAGGATCGAGTCGGGGAAGATGAACTTGCCGATGTCGTGCAACAGCGCGGCGGTGTGCAGGATGTCCTGCTCGCGCTCGGGGAGGCCGAGCTCCCGTGCGATCTCGCGCGAGTACCGCGCCACGGCCGCGGAGTGGCGGGCAGTCATCTTGTCCCGTAGGGAGAGCGTCTGGAGCACGGTGCCGAGCAGCCCCACCTGGAGCGAGGCCAGCTCACGGGTGCGTCCCTCGAGCTGCTCCTTGCGGCTGATCGAGCTCAGGGTGGTCTTCAGCAGGTACTGGAAGACGAGGCCGATGAGGGCTATCAGTGCGACCACCGCGAGATTGTGGCCCTGATAGGCGAACGCGACGCCGGCGGTCAGCAACCCGGTGGCGAACTCGACCGGAAGCACGGGCGCGTAGACTCCGCGCAGGCTCGCGAGGATCGACCACCCTTCGAAGACCTTGAAGTCCACGGCAACGAGCAGGAAGTTGAGCACGTTCGTCGCCATGAAGATTGCGAACACCAGCAGGAAGAACGTCGCCGGATCGGTGATCAGCAGTGCCGGTCCACCGATCAGCTCGAACGCCAACCCGCCGGCGAGCGGGAAGCAGGCGTAGTTCGACAGGTTGGCGAGCCACGTTTGCCACGGCGGACGCTTCGTGAGCAGATCATGGAAGGTCAATGCCAGGACGGCGAGCAGTGCCGCCGGCGACGGCCCGAGCAGCGTCATCGCGAGGACGAACGAGAGAAACTGGGCTGAAGCCTTGAACCGCTTCAGCTCGAGCTCGAACGCACCATTCACTACGGCGACACCCAAGAGGAGCGCGAAGAGGCTGAACTGCCAGTCCTCACGGTCGGACAGCGCGACGCCGGCGATCGTAGATCCGCCGAGGAGAAGGCCTTGGCCAACGACAAGTACTCGCTCGCTTCGCGTCACCGCACCCGTAATCGGCAGTAAGACCTCGGACCTGTAGCGCTCCGGAAAGTGAGCGCAGCCGGCCAGCCCGCAGGTATCCCGAGCGATACCCTGCCGCCGCATCGGCACCCATCTCGCCCCGCTGCGCGTGCCGGCATTCAGCCGGTTGCTGGCCTCCTACACCACGAACTCGATCGGCGACACCGTCGGGCTCGTCGCGCTCGCGCTGCTCGTCTATCGCGAGACGCGGGATCCGGTCGCGACGACGGCGCTGTTCATCGCCGCGGAGTTCCTGCCCGCGTTCATCGCCCCCGTCTTGACCGCCCACGTCGACCAGCGGGCGCTGCGCTCCGTGCTGCCCGCCATCTACGCCGTCGAGGCGGTCGCGTTCGTGCTGCTGGCGCTGCTGGCGAGCTCGTTCTCGCTGGTCCTCGTGCTCGCGATCGCCCTGATCGACGGCGCGCTGATGCTGACCGCGCGTGGGCTGTCGCGAGGTGCCGTCAACGCCGTCCTGCAGCCGCAGGACCTGCTCCGGGAGGGCAACGGGCTGCTGAACATCGGGTTCGCGGCGGCGAGCGTCGGCGGCGCGGCGCTCGGCGGCCTGCTCGTCGACCTCTTCGGCGTCTCGACCGCGCTGCTGGTGGATGCCGCGTCGTTCGCGGTGATCGCGGTCGTGCTGGGGACCTGCGGGAGCCTGCCGCGGAGCGAGTCCGAGCCCGCGCCGTTCCTCTCCCGCGCCCGAGAGGGGCTGCGCTACGTCCGTAGGAACCGTGTCACACGGCTGCTGATCGGGGGCCAGGCGCTCGCCGTCGTGTTCTTCACGCTGGTCGTCCCGATCGAGATCGTCTACGCGGCCGAGACGCTCCAGACCGACGAGGTCGGCTACGGCATCCTGCTCTCCGCGTGGGGTGCCGGGATCGTGCTCGGCAGCCTGGTCTTCCTCGGCGTTCGCCGGCGCTCCGTGAGCGTCCTCATCCTCTCCTCCAGCCTCGCGATCGGCAGCGCCTACCTCGGGATGGCGGTCGCGCGCGAGCTCTGGGTCGCCTGCGCGTTCTCCGTCATCGGCGGCCTGGGCAACGGCGTCCAGTGGGTCTCCGTGATGACGGCGCTCCAGGAGTCGACGCCCGACGACCTGCAGGCTCGCGTCACCGGACTGCTCGAGTCGGTGACGTCGGCGGCGACCGGCATCGGCTTCCTGATCGGCGGCCTGATCACGGCGATCACGTCCCCGCCCACGGCCTTCGCCGTCTCGGGCGTCGGCGTCGTGGTGCTCGTCCTGCTGGGGGCGGCGTTCCGCGTGGTGCCGAAGGGCACCGCCGAGCCGTGGTCGGAGAGCGAATCGACCGCCGCCTCCTACACTCTCCAGCACGCCGCGTGACAGCGCGTGTAGGATTCATCGATGCCTTCTCGCAGCAACGTCACGCTCGAGGACGAGTACGCGGAGAAGCTCGCACGGCTGGCTGAGCGCGCACACGTTCAGGAGGGCACGCTGGCGAAGTCACTGCTCTCATCGGCGCTGGACGGCGCCGATCCAGACCCGCAAGACATCGTCGCGCTGCTCGACCGGCTCCCAGGAGCGTGGGAGCGGACAGAGGAGGGCATCGCGCAGGCGCGTCGCGGTGAGGGCATCCCGCTCGACGACCTGGCGTGACACGCGTCATCCTGACGCCCCGTGCGGTCGCGGACCTGCGCGAGTTGATCGAGCTGCTCGGGCTGCCCCCCAACGCGATGCGTCGCAGCCAGAGATCCCTGCGGATGCTCGAGCGGTTCCCGCTCGCCGGCCGAGCGCTCACCGGCCGCTGGCAGGGCACCCGCTTCATCATCGGACCATGGCCATGGCTCGTGCTCGTCTACGTGCTCGATTCCGCGGAGAACCTCATGTTCGTCGTCGCCGCGCACGACGCGCGCAGCTCTTCAGCCGCCACGGGAACGTGATGGATTCGGAACGACACATCGCAAGGACGGGCCATAGGCTCTGACCGCACCTCGTCGACGAACCGGTTCACGTGGCGCTGGCGGGCATCGGCGTGTTGTCTGGGCTTGGAGCAATCGGCTTCACGCGAGGATTCGGAAGTGAATCGCCAAGCGCCGGTACGTGCGCGAGGCGCGGGCGTCGAGGCTGATCAGCTCAGCGCCGTGCTGCCGGGCCGCCAGGCCGATCAGGCCGTCGTAAACGGCGCCGCCGGCCACGCCCGCCGAGGTGAGCTCGCTCACCGCCTGCGGGTAAGCGGCCGGCGCGATCCCGATTGGATCCCGCTCGAGGAAGGGCTCGAGGTAGGCGAGAGCGTCTTCGGGGAGGGCCGGGTAGGGGCCCGCCGGAGCGCTCAACACGGCGAACGTCTCGGCGATGGTGTGCGCGACAAGCGCACCCGCTCGCCGGACCTCCGCCAGGGCAGCCTGCGCCTCCGAGAAGAAGGGGTGCGTCGAGTCGAAACCCGCGATCAGCACCGACGTGTCCGGCACGATCACCGGCGCGTGCGCTCCAGCAGGTCGCGCACCTCCTCGGGGCCCAGGCCCGGTAGCTCGGAGTCCGGACCGGCAGCCAGCAGCCCGTGCTCGGTTCGAACAAGCCTCGCGCCGCGTTTCGGGCGCGTCACGAAGATCTCGCCATCACGCTCCTCCACCTCGACCTGCTCGCCGCCGCGCAGACCCAGACGGTCACGGATCGCCTTGGGAATCACGACCCGCCCCGCTGCATCGATGGTAGTGATCATGGTATGAACGCTACCATGGCGTGAATCGCCCTTCGCGCGGCGATCTGCAGCTCGCCGGTTACGAGCGCTTCTGGCGCGATCGCCCGGCGCGTGTCGCAAGCTGCTCGACATGCTGCATCCGGCCGACTCGAGCACCACGACCGATCGTCCCGGATCGGTCGTGCCCTCCAAGGCGGCTTGGCGCGGCGGGTGCACGTAACAAGTCGGGCGGCGCTGGACAGATTCTTGCGGATGAGATCACCGCAAGAGAATGACGCCGGCCGGCGTGCACGGTTCGAGCGTCTCTATGACGCGCACTACGCACCCGTGTTGGCGTATGCGCTGCGACGCAGCGGGCGGACGGTTGCGCACGATGTCGCCGCTGAGACGTTCCTGGTCGCTTGGCGGCGACTCGACGACGTGCCGGTCGATGCAGCGCCGTGGCTGTACGGGGTGGCGCGACGCGTGTTGGCCAACGAGCGGCGCGCCGAGAAGCGGCGCGCCGCGCTCGCGGAGCGGATGCGTGTCACGCCGCCTCCCCAGCCTGACACCGATCCCGCCGGGCGCCGCGGGCTGCTGGAGGCCGCGCTCGCGCGCCTGCCCGACCGCGATCGTGAGGCGCTGGCACTCGTGGCGTGGGAGGGGCTGTCCACGGCGCAGGCCGCGCACGCGATGGGCTGCGCTCCCACCGCGATGCGGGTTCGGCTGCATCGCGCGTGGGGCCGACTGGCCCGTGCGCTGGATGACCTGCAGGCGTCGAATGCGCCGAACCGCCCGCTCCACGATCCGATCAAGGAGGCCATGACATGACTCGACCCGACAACCTGACGGTGCTGCGCGCGGCAAACCCCGTGCCCGATCCCGAGGCGGTCGTCGACCCCGCGGTGCGCACCGCCACGCTGGAGCGCGTGCTGGCCACGACCGTGGCCTCGCCGCGCCGGCGGAGGGCCGTGCCGCCGCGCCGAGTCGCCGTCCGCCGCGGGACGATTGCGACGGGTGTCACCGTGGCGGCGGTCGCCACGCTGCTGATCGCCGGAGAGCAGCGCTCGGCGCCGCAGCGATTCGCCGTGCTGTCCGCGTTGGCCGACGAGGTCTCCGGCCAGGGCCGCATCTTGCATGTGCTGGAGCGCACGATCCAGCTCACGCCCGACGGCAACCCTCGCGGCGACGTGCACGAGGAGGAGAGCTGGACACTGCTCGGCGATGCCACGGTGTCGCGGTTCCGGATCGGAACCGGACGGGACGCCGAGCAGGGCGCCGCCGATCACCGCGGCTCCAGTGACTACGACCCCAGGTCCAACGCGGTCACGGTCGTGCGCCAGCCCGGAGAAGGCGCGAAGATGGCCGCCGAGCTGCCCGTGGTGCGGATGGCGCGCGATGCGGGCAACGGCAAGCTCCGGGTCGCCGCCCGGCCGGTCATAGACGGCCGGCGGACGCTGAAGATCGAGGTCGACGACGGTGCCTGGTACATCGCGCAGGACGCACCCGAGCTGGTCCGACGCGAGCTGCGCCTGCCCGGCGGCGGGATCCAGCGGACCGACTTCCTGACGTTCGAGGTGCTCGACGCGACGCCCGCCAACCGCGAGCTCCTGCGGATCCAGGCGCCGCCGAACGCCCGCGTGGAGACGGTCACGCCCCGGCCGAACCGACCGCCGGCCAGCATCCCCCGCCCGCCCGCCTCCTAGCGCCCGCAGGCTGGACGGGACCGCCGGCCGCACACAAACCCCACGCGCGCCGTACTAGCGCGCGTGGGCATGTGCGGCACGGTCGCGAGCGGCGATGGGGCCGGCCGGCGGCGGCGCTGGGACCGATACCCTCCGGGCTCATCTCGACGAACTTCGCCCCGCTCCGCGTCCCGGCGTTCGGCCGGCTGCTGTTCTCCTACACCACGAACTCGGTCGGCGACTACGTCGGGCTCGTCGCGCTCGCGCTGCTCGTCTACGGCGAGACCCAGGATCCGCTTGCGACGACGGCGCTGTTCATGGCCGCGCAGTTCCTCCCGGCGTTCCTGGCGCCGATCCTCACGGCCCACATCGACCAGGGCTCGCTCCGGCGAACGCTGCCCGCGATCTACGCCGCCGAGGCGCTGATCTTCGCATTGCTGGCGCTCCTCGCGGAGTCGTTCTCGCTGATCCCCGTGCTGGTGCTCGCACTGCTCGACGGGGCGCTCATGCTCACCGCGCGCGGCCTCTCACGCGGTGCCGTTAACGCCCTCCTGCAGCCAAAGGACCTGCTGCGCGAGGGCAACGGGCTGCTGAACGTCGGCTTTGCCGCCGCGAGCGTCGGAGGCGCCGCCCTCGGAGGGCTGCTCGTCGAGTTGTTCGGCCTCTCCACCGCCCTGCTGGTCGATGCCGCCTCCTTCGCCTTCGTCGGCGCCCTGCTCGCGACGTGTCGCCACCTGCCGACGACCGACTCCGAGCGCAAACCGTTTCTCGCGCGCGCCCGCGAGGGATTGCGCTACGCGCGCACCAATCGTGTCGCGCGATTCCTGATCGGCGGTGAGGCGCTCGCCGTCGTCTTGTTCACGCTCATCGTGCCGATCGAGATCGTCTACGCGGCCGAGACGCTGAAGACCGACGAGGTCGGCTACGGGATCCTGCTGTCCTCCTGGGGAGCCGGCATCGTGCTCGGCAGCCTCGTCTTCCTGGGCGTCCGACGCCGCTCGGTCAGCGTCCTCGTCCTTTCGTCCAGCCTGGCCATCGGCGCCGGCTACCTGGGCATGGCCGTCTCGCGAGAGCTCTGGCTCGCGTGCGCGTTCTCCGTGGTGGGCGGGCTGGGCAACGGCGTCCAGTGGGTCTCGGTCATGACCGCCCTGCAGGAGTCGACTCCGGACGCGCTGCAGGCTCGGGTCACGGGGCTGCTGGAGTCGATCGCCTCGGCGAGCACCGGCGTGGGCTTCTTGATCGGCGGCGTGATCACGGCGATCTTCGCCCCGCCCACCGCGTTCGCCGTCTCGGGCATCGGCGTCGTCGTGCTCGTGCTGCTCGGCGCCGTGTTCCGCATCATCCCCGAAACGAGCGCCGGACCACCCGACGCGGTCGAGCCGCGGCACTTCGAGCCGGGCACACGAGGAATGGCGGACGCCTCCCGCGGGCAGGACTGACGGGTGTCATCATCCCCGCGCAGCGACGCCGTCACGGTGACCGTCCACGGCGAGACCGCGAAGGCCGAACTCGCGGGCGACTTCGACATGGCCGCGACTTTCACCGTCGAAGCCCGCGCTCGAGCGCGGGTGTTCGAGCTCGCGGGGCTGACGGACGCGCTGCCGTTCGCCGAGCCGCCCTCCTGAGCCGCTCAGGGCAGCCGGGCCAGCGGCCGTTCGCCGGGGTTGGCGTCCATACGCGCTAGACCTCGACGACGACCGGCAGCACCATCGGGCGGCGCTTCAACCGCTCGTAGATGAAGCCCGCCAGGTCGTCGTGGAGCATCGACTCGAGCACGAGGCTCTCGGTGACGCGCTGTTCGGCGGCGCGGTCCAACGAGTCCTCGACCGCCTCGCGCAGCTCCTCCACGAACCCCGAGTTGCCGTCGAGGAACGGGACGCCGCGGGCCAGCACCTCGGGCGGCACGACCGAGCTGCCGTCCTGCTCGCTCACGGTCGCGACGATGATGAAGATGCCGTCCGCCGAGAGCATCCGGCGGTCGCGCAGCGCCACGTCGGTGACGTCGCCGATGTCCACGCCGTCGACGAAGATCATGCCGCTCTGCACCTTCTCGCCGAAGCGGGCGCCCTTGGCGTCGATCTCCAGCACCTGGCCGTTCTCGGTGAGGAAGATGCTCTCGCGCGCGACGCCGACCGCCTCCGCGAGGCCCCCGTGGAGCATCTGGCGCTTGAAGTCGCCGTGCACCGGCATCACGTAGCGCGGGTGCGTGAGGTTGAGCATCATCTTGATCTCCTCCGCTGACCCGTGGCCGGAGGCGTGGATCGGCGCGTCGCCCGTCGTGATGACGTCGGCGCCGACGTGGTAGAGGCGGTCGATCGTGTCGTTGACCGCCCGCTCGTTGCCGGGGATCGGCGTCGCGGAGAACACCACGGTGTCGCCGCTGCGCAGCTCGACCTGCGGGTGGTCGCGGTAGGCCATGCGGCGCAGCGCCGAGAGCGGCTCGCCCTGGGAGCCCGTCGAGACGATGACGACCTTCTCCGGCGGGAACTGGTCGACCTCGCGCAGCCCGATCAGCATGCCGTCGGGCACGTGGATGTGCCCCAGCGCGCGGCCGATGTTGATGTTCTTGCGCATCGAGCGGCCCACGAGCGCGACCTTGCGGCCGAGCTGCGCGGCGGCGTCGATGACCTGCTGGACGCGGTGGATGTTCGACGCGAAGCACGTGACCACGATGCGGCCCTTGCAGCGGTGGAACACGCGCTCGAGGTTCGGGCCCACCAGGGATTCGCTCATCGACATCCCCGGCCGGTCGGCGTTCGTGGAGTCGCCGCACAACAGCAGCAGCCCCTCGCGGCCCAGCTCGGCCAGGCGCGACATGTCGGCCGGCGCGCCACCCACCGGCGTCTGGTCGAACTTGTAGTCGCCGGTGAACAGCACCGTCCCCAGCTCGGTCGTCAGGGCGACGCCGCAGGCATCCGGGATCGAGTGCGTCAGGTGCACCATCTCGATCTTGAACGGGCCGGCATCGGCGACGTCGCCCGTCGGGAGCACGTCGAGCCGGGCGCGCTTGAGCTTGTGCTCGTCGAGCTTGGAGCGCGCCATGGCGACCGTGAGCTGGCCGCTGTAGGTGACCGGGATGCTGGTCTCGCCCAGCTCGCGCAGCAGCCACGGCAGCGCGCCCAGGTGGTCCTCGTGGCCGTGGGTGATCACGATCGCCTCGATGTCGTCCACCCGCTCGCGCAGGTAGGCGAAGTCCGGCAGCACGAGGTCGATGCCCATCTGCTCGGCGGTCGGGAAGCGCAGGCCGGTGTCGACGACGACGATGCGGCCGTCGTATTCGACGACCGTCATGTTCTTGCCGATCTCGCCGACGCCTCCCAGCGGGAGGACGCGCAGGGTGCCGCTCACGCGGCCGCGGTCTGGTGTCGGGAATCGGTCAGCAAGCCGTGGCGCTCGAGCATCGCCCGCACCGTCGCGGTCTCCGCCTCGTCGGCCTCCACCATCGGCAGCCGCAGCGTACCTGCGTCGTGGCCGAGCAGGTTGAGCGCGGCCTTGACCGGAGCTGGGCTGGCGGTGATGAACATCGTGTCGTAGGCGTCGCGCAGCGACGCGTCGATCTCTGCCCGCGCGGCGGGCTCGTCGTACATGCGGCGCATCTCGGGCCCGACCACGTGGGAGGCGACGCAGATGCCGCCGGCGCCGCCCATGTCGAGGCAGGCGGCGTAGATGTCGTCGTTGCCGGCCAGGACCGTGAGCCCGTCGATCGGCTGCAACTCGGCGGAGTTGGCCTGCTTGACCGCGACGATCCCGTCGATCTGGCCCAGCTCGGCCAGCAGGTCGGGCGGCATGTTGACCGCGGTGCGGCCGGGGATGTTGTAGAGCACGACCGGCGTGCCCCCGGCCGCGCGCGCGACCTCCTCGAAGTGGCGCACGATCCCGCGGCGGTTCGGCTTGTTGTAGTAGGGCGTGACCGAGAGGACCGCCTCGGCACCCGCGGCGACCACGCGCTGGGTGAGCTCGATCGCGTGGCGCGTGTTGTTGGAGCCGGCGCCCGCGACGACCGCGCCGTCGTGCCCGGCTTCGCGGACGATGAGCTCGACGAGCCGCACCTGCTCGTCGTCGGTCAGCGTGGCGGCCTCGCCCGTCGTCCCCGCCACGACCAGCCCGTGGGAGCCGTTCGCCAGCAGGTGGCGGGCGATCGCCACGGACGCGTCCTCGTTGACGCTGCCGTCGGGGCCGAACGGCGTGACCATGGCGGTCAGCAGTCCTTCGTAGGGGCGCATGGAGACAGTTTCGCACGCCGCCCGGCAGGGCGCTCCGCGGCGGACCTAAAGAGGGTCAGACCCGCTTCAGGTCAGCCGGCGAGCGGGTCGCCGCTGGAGAGCTTGGGCGGCGCGTAGCTCGGGTGGTTGCGGTCCTCGGCGGGCGCATCGGGCTCCGGCTGCGCCGGCGGGGCGTGGGGCGCGGGCGCCTCAGCCGCGGGCGGCGCGGTCGGCGGCACGCCGGGCTGGGCGATCGGCGGAGCGAACGCCGGCGGCGGCACGCTCGCCGTCGCGTCGCCCGCCGCCATCGGGTCGCCCTGCCC